>JAEXBC010000121.1 GCA_023457875.1 Bacillota bacterium
TCAGTTTGATTCCCGGATGAGACTCAAGACCTTGTGCACTTAATGAAATAACAGGGACATAATCAAAACCACTATCCTTTAGTGCTTTTCTAAGTAAACTAATGTAATTGGAAGCACGACAGCCCCCACCTGTTTGTGAAATAATCAAAGAGGTTTGATGAGGGTCTACAGCGCCACTTTTTAATGCATGCAGCATCTGTCCAATAACAATGATGGCTGGATAACAAGCATCATTGTTAACATACTTGAGTCCTTCCTCCACATCTTCTGGTGTAACCTTCTCGAGCACCTTAACTTGATAGCCACTACTATTAAACGCTGTCTCTAAAAATTGAAACTGCATAGGGGCCATTTGAGGGACTAAGATAGTATGAGTTTGTCTCATTTCTTTTGTAAAGACAACTCGCTCCTTACTTTCAGGAATAACATGCTTTTCTGTTAATTTCTTTCTCTCATGTATAGCCGCCTTGAGTGAGCGGATACGAATTTTGATAGCGCCTAAGTTGGCACCTTCATCTATCTTAATGAGCGTATAAATTTTTCCAACACCCTCTAGTATTTCTTGAACTTGATCAGCTGTTACAGCATCTAAGCCACACCCAAAAGAAGTGACTTGCATGAGCTCAAGGTTATCTTTTGTTTTCACAAAATTGGCTGTACGATATAAACGATTATGATAAGCCCATTGATCGAGTACACGTATAGGTCTTTCAATGGCCCCTAAATGTGCTACTGAATCCTCCGTTAATACAGCCATACCTTCAGAGGTAATCAATTCTGTAAGCCCATGGTTAATTTCTGGGTCAAGATGATAAGGTCTACCACTTACCACAATACCTGTTTTATGATTTTCATCTAACCAAGCTACAACTTCTTCACCCTTCTTAGCAATGTCCTCCTTAAAGGCTTCCTGCTCCAAATATGCCGCATGAATAGCTTCCTGCAATTCACCACGGGAAATATTAAAATCACCTAATGCTTTTTCTAATTGCTTCATGACAGATTTAGGTGAATCTAAATTAAGAAACGGATAAACAAATTTCATCTTTTTAGTTTTTAATTCTTCCACATTGGTTTTGATTACTTCAGGATAAGAAGCTACAATCGGACAATTATAATGATTATCTGCCGTCTGATCCTCTTGCTTTTCATAAGGTATGCATGGATAGAAAATAAACTTTACACCCTTTTCTATCAAATCCACAATATGTCCATGGGTGATTTTACCTGGGTAGCATACTGATTCAGAAGGAATGGTGGAAATGCCTTTTTCATAAATCTTTTTATTAGATCTTGCTGAAAGACATACACTAAATCCTAGCTTAGTGAAGAGGGTATGCCAGAAAGGATAATTTTCGTAAAGATTAAGCACTCTAGGAATTCCTACAACGCCTCTCTTTGCTTCTTGCTGGCTTAAAGGCTCATAGGCAAATAGCTTTTCATACTTATATGTAAAAAGATTAGGCATCTGGCCATCTGACTTACTGTTACCCAGTGGCTTCTCGCAGCGATTACCATATATAAAACGTCGTCCATCACTTAAGGTATTAACGGTTAAAAGACACTTATTTTCACACCCTTTACAGCGGGTAGGTGCTTTTTTAATCTCTAGTTCTTTAAGCTCCTGTAGGGATAAGAGAGGTTCCTGCACCTCATCAGCACGTTCTTTGGCAAGTAAGGCTGCCCCATATGCACCCATTAATCCTGCAATATCCGGTCTTACCACACCTCGGCCTAAGGTAAGCTCCATAGCTCTTAGAACCGCTTCATTGTAAAAGGTTCCACCCTGTACCACGACATCTCCTGTAACTTGATCAAGGGAACGCAGTTTAATCACCTTATACAAGGCGTTTTTGATAACTGAATAGGAAAGACCTGCTGATATGTCTCCAATAGCTGCGCCTTCCTTTTGGGCTTCCTTAATTTTAGAATTCATAAACACTGTACAACGTGTTCCAAGATCCACAGGATTATTAGCCAATAACGCTTTTTCACTAAAGTCTTCTACCTCGATACCTAGTGAAGTGCTGAGCATTTCAATAAAGGAACCACAGCCTGAAGAACAAGCTTCATTTAAGATAACGGATTGAACTGTGCCATCCTTAATCTTAATGCACTTCATATCTTGTCCACCAATATCTAGAATAAAGCTTACATTTTCTGAAAAAGCCCTTGCACCCCGATAATGAGCAATCGTCTCTACCTCTCCATGGGCAATTTTAAATGTATTTTGAATAAGTGCTTCTCCATACCCTGTTACACAAGAAGATTGAATCTTAACTTGTTCTGGTAAGAGCCCATAAAGTTCTATTAATTTATCAGATACCAGCTTTAAAGGATCTCCCTTATTACTGCCATAAAATGAGTACAATAATTCGCCTTGTTCATTAACCAGTACCATTTTAGTCGTGGTAGAGCCTGCATCTATTCCTAAAAAGGCCTCCCCCTTGTAATCCTGTAAGCTAGCTCTCTTCACTTGATGCGTCTTGTGACGCTCTCTAAATGACAGGATCTCTACTTCACTTTCAAATAAGGGTGGTAAAGTTTGCTTTAATCCACCATCATGATTGGTATGATGTAAATCCTTGATAAGGGTTTCTAAATCCCTTGGCTCTTCTTTCTTGGAAAGCAGAGCTGCCCCTAATGCTACAAAGAGCTCTGGCTTTTCAGGTACAAGCACTTCATCTTCTTTTAACTTCAATGTCTCAATAAAACGCTTTCTCAGCTCTGATAAGAAATGAAGTGGTCCACCCAAAAATGCAACCTTCCCTTTAATGGGTTTTCCACAGGCTAAAACACTAATGGTCTGATTCACCACTGCCTGAAAAATAGAAGTAGCAATATCCTCCTTAGCTACTCCTTCATTAATAAGGGGTTGTACATCGGTTTTAGCAAATACACCACACCTAGCAGCAATAGGATAAATCACATGGGAAGACTTAGCCATCTCATTAAGCCCCATGGCATCTGTCTCAAGTAAGCTTGCCATTTGGTCAATAAACGCTCCCGTTCCACCAGCACAACTACTATTCATACGTTGCTCTAGACTACTTCCAAAATAGGTAATCTTACCATCCTCACCGCCTAGCTCAATGGCCACATTTACATCATCTATATAGGTCTCTATAGCTTGGGTACAAGCAATCACCTCTTGTATGAATTTTAAATTCAAAAGTGACGCGATTTCCATAGCTCCTGAACCAGTAATGGCTATGCGTACACTTACATCACCAAACTTTAGATAGCTTTCCTTTAACAGACGTTCAAGAGTAGTCTTAACATCTGAATAATGTCTTTCATATCTTGAATAAACTATCTCATTCTTACTATTTAAATATACCAACTTGATAGTAGTAGATCCTACATCAATCCCCAAATTTAACTTTTTCATAAGTTGCTCCCTCTACTATTAATGATTTAACTAATAGTCGTAATGATTAACTACTTATAATAACCAACTTTCATTATATATCATTTTTTATAATAAATTAAAGCTTTTTTGTAAACATATTTTTGACACGGTATCACTTACTCGGGTTGAGCAGCCTCAAAAACATCGTATTTCTATAGATTTAAAGCACCTTAATCCAAAAGTAAAATCAATAAAAAATAGTCTAATAACTTATATGAAATAAGTCATTAGACTATTATCCGTTTGCCTTATGCTTGTTTCCAGCGTTTTAAGGTAGGAAACCAAGCCATCATTTCACTTCTTATTGTTTCTTCGTTTTTATCTGGAAATTGTTTAATCATGATTGGCACACAAAAATTAATCATATCCTCCATGGTGCTCTCACCTACAAACGTACCATTACTAAAACAGTATTTACAATAATCTTGATTCTTACTTCCGTCTTGATTGGTTCCTAAAAGTTCCTCTTCAAGTGGCATGCCACAGCTTTGACAGTATTTTTCCATCATACTTCCTCCTCTTTTTTAATAAATTCATTATAGAGTAGCAAATATGACAGCTGCATGTCACATTCATAGAAAAGTGAACCATTATTTTTTAAGCTGCATCATACGTTCTATGACTGCTTCAAGCATGGTTTGATATTTTTCTTTTTTTGCCTTTTCTTCTTGAAGGAGTTTTTCAGGCGCTTTAGCCACAAATCCCTCATTAGAAAGCTTTTTGTTTACTCTTTCTACTTCTGCTTCAAGTTTTTCTTTTTCTTTTGCAAGACGCTCTAATTCTTTTTCGATATCTACGAGTTCTGCAAAAGGGATATAAACCGTTGCATTTGGAATAACTACAGAAACCGCATCACTATCAATACCCTTGGTATCTCTTTGAATGATCACCTCTGATGCATAACCAAGTACACTAAAGAATACGCGGCCATTTTCAAAGATAGAGATTACTTTTTCGTCCTCAGATACCACATATACTTTTGCTTTTCTTGATGGTGGCACATTCATTTCACTACGCAAATTACGAATAGATCTTACAGCTTCTTTAATAAGACTAATCTCTTTTTCTTCCGCTTCAAAATCCCATTCTTTTATAAAGCTTGGCCATGCTGCGAGCATAATGGTTTCTTCTTGATCTTGAAGACCAAGGAAAATTTCTTCTGTGATAAATGGCATATAAGGATGAAGCATTTTTAAGATTTGAATCATTACTGTTTTGAGGGTCCAAAGTGCCGCTGGTCTTGTAGCATCTTCTTTGTTGTAAAGACGTGGCTTAACCATTTCAATATACCAGTCACAGAATTCTTCCCATGCAAAATCATAAATCTTTTGAACAGCTACACCTAAATCATAATTATCCATATTATCCGTTACTTCTTTTGCAAGTGTATTGACTTTAGATAAAATCCACTTATCTGCAGGAATTAATGAAATGGATGCTTCATCTATGGTTTCACCTTCATCATTCATCATAATAAAACGTGCTGCATTCCAGAGCTTGTTACCGAAGTTACGATTTGCTTCAACTCTTTCGTAGTAGAAGCGCATATCATTTCCTGGCGCATTTCCCGTAACAAGAGTTAATCTTAAGGCATCAGCACCATATTTTTCAATCACTTCTAATGGGTCAACACCATTTCCAAGTGATTTACTCATCTTACGTCCATCAGCGGCTCTTACAAGTCCATGGAATAACACATCTTTAAAAGGAATTTCACCCATTTGTTCTAGACCTGAAAATACCATACGAATAACCCAGAAGAAAAGAATATCATAGCCAGTTACAAGGACACTGGTAGGATAGAAGTGCTCAAGTTCCTCCGTACGCTCTGGCCACCCTAGTGTTGAAAAAGGCCATAGGGCAGAGCTAAACCATGTATCTAAGGTATCCTCATCTTGAACAAAATGTGAGCCTTTACATTTTGGACATTCCTGAGGTTTTTCTCTAGAGATGATAATTTCACCACAATCTTGACAGTAATAAGCTGGAATACGATGTCCCCACCACAATTGACGTGAAATGCACCAATCACGAATATTTTCTAGCCAGTTAAAATAGGTTTTTTCCATACGTTTAGGTACTAAATTAAGTTCCCCTTTTTTGACTGCCTCTATAGCTGGTTTTGCCATCTCTTCCATCTTCACAAACCACTGTGCTTTAACCATAGGTTCAACCACTGCATGGCAACGGTCATGGGTTCCAACATTATGGGTATGTGGCTCAACTTTCACCAAGAAGCCCGCTTGCTCTAAATCACTTACGAGGGCTTTCCTTGCTTCATAGCGATCCATTCCTTGATATTTACCACAAAGCTCATTCATGGTTCCATCGTCATTCATAACGCAGATTTCTTTTAATTGATGTCTCTTACCTACTTCAAAGTCATTAGGGTCATGAGCTGGCGTAATCTTAACTACACCTGTTCCGAACTCTTTATCTACATAAGCGTCTGCCACCACAGGAATTTCCCGATCAAATAAAGGAATACGTACCATCTTTCCAATTAAATGAGCATAACGCTCATCCTCTGGATTCACAGCAATAGCAGTATCACCAATCATGGTTTCTGGTCTTGTGGTAGCCAGCTGAACGTATTCATCTGATCCTACAATAGGATAGCGAAGGTGCCAAAAATGTCCTTCCTTTTCCTCATGCTCAACTTCTGCATCAGAAATAGAAGTACCACATACTGGACACCAGTTAATAATACGAGAGCCTCTATAAATATAGCCTTTTTCATAGAGTTTAATAAATACCTCTTGTACGGCATGAGAACACCCTTCATCCATGGTAAAACGTTCTCTATCCCAGTCGCAGGAGGAGCCTAGTTTTTTAAGCTGCTCCACAATACGCCCACCGTATTGGTGTTTCCACTCCCAGACCTTCTCAAGAAATCCCTCTCGGCCTAAGCCTTCCTTTGTAAGGCCCTCACTTTCAATCTTCTCAACTACCTTTACTTCTGTAGCAATACTTGCATGGTCTGTTCCTGGTACCCATAAGGTGTTGTAGCCTTGCATACGTTTGTAACGTGTTAGAATGTCTTGAAGGGTATTATCAAGGGCATGTCCCATATGAAGCTGACCTGTAATATTAGGTGGTGGCATTACTATGGTGAAAGGTTTCTTATCCTTTTCTACCTCTGCGTGAAAATATCCCTTTTCCATCCAAGTATGATATAATCGTTCTTCAACTATACTTGGGTCATATATCTTATCTAACTCTTTCAATGTATTTCCTCCTTTAATCTTTTCTTGCTATTTTCATACGATATTCTTTTTTTAGGCGCCCATTAACATAAAAACAAAACCAATGCCCATTACAATACAACCTGTTATTCTAACAGCAATGACTGCGGCTAGTAATAATACCTGTAACTCTTCTTTGCTATCCAACTTTATCTTGCCCATTACAATTCTTTTTGCAAAAAGACTAACCATAAAGCCAATAGAAAGTAGAATAAAACCGACCATCTGCATGGTTTCACTCCTTACTTTTGCACTAAAAAAGCTCCTTCACCCAAATAAGGACGAAGAAGCTCGCGGTACCACCTTAATTTCTTATGAGCTTATTGAGGCTCATAAGACACTCATATGCTTTAACGGGCATATCCGCTACTTCCTACTCAGTTCAGAAATAGTGCTCCAAAGCTACCTTTTAGTGTACTATTCGTAAGAAGACTTTCAGCTTATAATCCTCTCTCTCTAAACGTAGTGACACTATACTCCTCTTTTTCATCGCAGCATCCATATTCAATTACTTAACATTTTAGGCATCTTTATCACTTTTGTCAAGCTGTATACTTTCATTAAGACGCTGCCAATAGTGCGCTATCTCCTCTTTTAGGCGCTCATCCTCAGATAAAGTAGCTAGCTCATTTAAAATTTCTATTTCATATGTCTTTAACCCTTCAATTTGAAGAGCTACCTTAGCATACTCTTCCTTGATGGCTTTTATTTCATTCATTATTTGCGGTGCAAAAAGCCACTCAGTTAGCTCATTAATGTAGTTTACCTTAATGCCCTTTTTGCGAAGTATACCTGTCATCTCGTCATCAATCTCACTGAGCTGTTCATTCATTTGTAAATAAACCCGCTCATTATTTCTATTCTTTAAATAACGATTATAATAAAGCTCTAGCTTGGCAACACTATCCACTCCTAGCTTTTGATACTGATACTCGAGATACTGTGTTTGGTTAAAGAAACGAATCTTTGACTTATTTAAATACTTAGCTGCTTTCTGCTGCAAAATAACATTTTTGTTAAGCTCTTTGTCAATACGATCTTTAAAATAAACAATGACCATAAAAAACACTGTAGCTATACAAGCTACAACACTGATAACCATCCAAATCTGAGCTCTTAGAATCTGTAATAATCCAAATGAAATAAATAGACAAATGACGATGGCCACCATCAAAAAGACGCTCAATCCTTTAAGAAAATTGTATCCAAATAACAAAGATTCACGTTCATCCACAAGCTCCTCTTTTTCTTCTTGCAGATAAAAAATATGGCTTTCCGTCTCTCGTCTACGTTTTTCAGCAATCTGCATCTCCTTAATGAGTTCAGGAATCTCTTCTTCATATTTCTCAAGTCTTAATAGGGCTGCATTATTACTAATTAATCGACCCTTTAATTGATTCTTTTTATCTTCAATAGCCTTTGCTCTTTGTGACAATTGGTTTAACTCATATATGTCATCTCTATCTAGTAACTCATACTGGCTATATAACTGTTGTTTATCTTCTATTTCCTTCAGATATTGATTCATGCGTTCTATTTTTTTACGCACATCATACAAATCACTAAATAAATCATCAATGGTGCTTTCTTCTATTTGAATTGCTTTATTATGCTGTTTTGGTTTAAACAAAGCATTCAAGAAATTGTTTAATCTTCCCACTTAGCTCACCCTTGCTTTTCCAGAGTCTTCTACTGCTCATGGTAACACATTTTTCTCTTTTTGTGTAGATTATTAGTGAAAAAAAGAACCCCTTGAGGGCAATGTCATTTAGTTAAGACATTGCCCTTAGAAGAAACTTCAAATAACCAAGTACTTAATCAGGTACTTGGTTATTTTTTATGCAAAAAAGCTTGACAAAATCTAGAAATTTTGTGGCGAAGCCC
>JAEXBC010000122.1 GCA_023457875.1 Bacillota bacterium
CTCACTTCCAATAAAACATAGAAATATAATCTGTCAGCCTCTAATTGAATCTATTAACCTATCAGCATATCTCGAGAATGTTGAATTAGTCGTTGTGGGGGGCGAATCTGATTATGATGCGCGGCCACTTAATTATGACTGGGTCTTATCCATTCGTGAAGAATGTAAAAATAAGGATGTTGACTTTGAGTTTAGGCAATGTGGCACACATTTTATCAAAGATGGAAAAACTTACACCTTGAATGTAAGAGAATTGTGCAGTCAGGCTAAAAAGGCAAACATTAATTTATCGTTTTAACTTAGATTAAATTCACCTAATGAAGTAGCAACGACTGCTAATAGCTGTAAAGCTCTACGGAGCGTTTATTGAAAAGGACTTGATATGCCTCTATTCTAAATATATGGAGGTGAAAGCATAATGGATATAAAAACGATGTTTCATCCTATTGATATGGCGGTATGGCCAAGGAGTCAGGCATTTCACTATTATTCAAAAATGGCGCCTACTACCTATACGGTTAATGTATCAATGGATGTTACTATTTTACGAAAGGCAATGAAAAGCAAAGGTTATAGATTCTTTCCAGCGTATCTTTATTTGGTGACCAAGGCAATAAGCAAGCAACAGGAACTACGCATCGCTGTTCAAAATGATGTTTTGGGCTATTGGGATCAGCTTACGCCATGTTATCCTCAATTTCATGAGGATGATACGACCACATCCTTGCTTTGGACAGAATATGAAGAGCAGTTTCATGTGTTTTATGAACGCTATATAGAAGACACAATGCAACATGGCAGGAGTCACGGCATCTTGTCGTCAAAAGGTGTACCCCCTGCTAATGCCTATGTTGTTTCTTGTATTCCGTGGTTCACATTTAACAGTTTTTCATTGCACAATCATGGCATAAAGGGTTACTATGTACCAAGTTTTGAGGCAGGTGGATTTACTGAAGTAGGTGGCAAAACCATCATGCCGCTTTCTATTACCGTTCATCATGCAACAACAGATGGTTATCACCTGAAGGTGTTTTTTGATACACTACAAGAGTTAATGGATCATCCAGAAGATTGGATGTAGTTTGAATGGTATGATTGCAGTTGGGAAAAATGCATATTTGGGTTTAAGGAAATGGAGAATGTTTCGATGGAATCATCACTAGAACTGAAAGAAAAATCAAGGGCAGAACAAGCGATAGCTTATTTTAAAGAAGGGTATAATTGTGCCCAGTCTGTTTTTCTGGCTTTTTATGATACCTATGATATGGATTTTGAAGCGGCCTTAAGGCTGAGCTCTTCTTTTGGAGCTGGAATGGGACGATTACGTGAAGTGTGCGGAGCAGTAACAGGTATGTTTATGGCGGCAGGCATACTATATGGTTATACAGATCCGAAGGATCAGACTTCAAAGACGGAGCATTATAAACGCATTCAACTTCTCGCAAAAGCCTTTGAAGAAAAAAATCAGTCTATCATTTGCAGGGAACTTCTTGGCCTAAAACCAGGAAAGGATAGCCCCGTGCCAGAGCTTAGAACAGAGGACTATTACAAAAAGAGACCTTGTCAGGAGCTTGTGGGTATGGCAGCAGACATATTGGAACAATATATGAAAAATCAATAATATTTATTCATCTATAGCATACTATGTACATAAACTTTATAAAGCTGCAATTCAAGAGAAGAAGATGAAATGAATCATTATTAGTCCTGCAAGAATAAAAGAGCGATAAAGCTAGAATTTGAATGAGCTTTATTGCTCTTTTTAAGTGTTTGTCAGGTTGCTTATTCCTGTTTATATGCTACTTATGGATTTTGCAACAGCCCCTTTTTAACTTGAAAAGGTGATATGATAAAAAAGACTTTACAATAAGAAAAATAAATATCAAAATAATGAGTAATGAGCGAGATAATAAACAAATATTTGGCGACAGCCATAAACATATAAGCAGAAGGGGGCGGAGAAGATGATTTATACGGTTACCTTTAATCCATCACTAGATTATGTTGTACAAGTTAATGATTTTAAACTTGGGATTGTTAATCGTACCGTAAAGGAGGAAATTCTTTTTGGCGGAAAAGGCATCAATGTATCCTGGGTGCTCAAAAATCTGGGACAAGATAGCATAGCGCTTGGATTTGTGGCTGGTTTTACAGGTCAAGAGATAGAAGCGGGTATTCAAAAACATGGCTGTAAGACGGACTTTATTCATCTTGAAAGTGGTGTTTCTAGGATTAATGTAAAGTTAAAGTCCCATGAAGAAAGTGAGATTAATGGACAAGGCCCTCATATTACCAAGGCAGATTTAGAACAATTATACAGTCAGCTGGATAGGCTAGAGGCTGAGGACATTCTGGTGCTGGCTGGAAGCATTCCTAGTACCCTTTCGGAGGATGTATACGAAAAAATAGTAGATCGGTTGCAACATAAGAATATTCATATTGTGGTGGACGCCACAAAGGATTTGCTACTTCGCGTCTTAAAATATAAGCCCTTTTTGATTAAGCCCAATGCCCAAGAACTGGGTGAGTTATTTGGCATCCCATTAACAACAGATGAAGAGATCATATCCTGTGCCAAAAAGCTAAGAGACATGGGGGCAAGGAATGTCCTAGTATCCATGGCCTCAAGGGGTGCCATATTGGTATCCCAAGAAGGCAAGATTTATAGGAGTGAAGCGCCAAAGGGAGAGGTAGTTAATTCTGTAGGAGCAGGTGATTCAATGGTTGCAGGTTTTATTACAGGCTACCTTGAGACCGGAAGTATGCTTGAAGCCTTTAGGATGGGT
>JAEXBC010000123.1 GCA_023457875.1 Bacillota bacterium
AAGTGCCGTACGTACCTCATGATTGCTCATAGAAGGATAAAGCTGCCAAATTTCTTCTAGTGCCGTATTGTTGTTATCGCGACTATCCTCCTGCTCAAAGTAGCCATATTTGACATTTTCACCAAATTCTACTTTACCCCCTAGATTAGGAATGATACCTAATAGTGTTTTGAGTAGGGTTGATTTACCTAAGCCATTGACCCCGCAGATTGCCACCTTTTGACCTCGCTCAAGCTTAAAGGTAAGTGGCTTGGTAAGGGGCTCGTCATAGCCAATTACTAGATCTTCAGCCTCGATTAAAAAGCGACTGGGTGCTTTATAGGTCTTAAAGTTAAAGATGGGCTTTGGCTTTTCATGTACTTTTTCTATGATATCCATTTTTTCAAGTTGTTTTTGGCGGCTTTTTGCCATGCCAGTGGTAGCTACACGTGCTTTGTTACGTGCTATAAAGTCTTCAAGTTTATCAATTTCTTTTTGTTGACGCTCATAAGCCTGTGCTTGCTGTTGTTTTTTGAGCTCATAAACACGTTTGAAATCATCATAGTTGCCTACATAACGTGTGAGTTCACAATTATCTACATGATAGACAAGGTTGCACACTTCATTTAAAAAAGGAATATCATGAGAAACTAAAATAAAGGCGTTTTCATAGTTTTGTAAATAGCGTTTGAGCCACTCAATGTGGTTTTCATCTAAGTAGTTTGTGGGCTCGTCTAAAATTAAAATAGATGGATTTTCTAAAAGTAATTTAGTTAAGAGTATCTTTGTTCTCTGCCCACCACTTAACTCATCTACTAGACGGTCAAGGCCAATGTCCATTAGTCCTAGACCTTGGGCAACTTCCTCAATTTTGGCGTCTAGGGTATAAAAGCCGCTACCATCTAAAATCGTTTGAATGTCAGCTGCATCCTCCATCATACGACTGGCTTGAATTTCATCTACCTCAGCTATTTTTTCGTAAATGGCTAACATTTCAGTTTCTAAATCAAAAAGGTGATTGAAGGCAAGGCGTAGATTATCTCTTATGGTGGTGCCGCTTTCAAGAGCAGAATGCTGATCAAGGTAACCCGCTGTTACACGATTTGACCATTCAACTTTTCCCTCATCTGGCATAAGTTTACCGGTTATAATATTTAAAAAGGTGGATTTGCCTTCTCCATTGGCGCCAACCAATGCAACGTGTTCCCCCTTTAATAGACGAAAAGAAACATTTTCTAAAATAGCACGTGAGCCAAAACCGTGGGTCACATTACTGACAGTTAATATACTCATTTGCATCTCCCTCATTTAAAATTTTTTACATTTTACTGTATTATCATAATCGAAAAGTGAAAAAATGTATAGTGCTTATGAGTTTTGATATTCCTAAAAGAAGGCCTGTAGTCATAAATAATTTGAAACTATTCCATAAATTAGAAAATAAGTAAATCGGTTTTAAATTTCTTATAAACCGTGTACAATACAAGATAGTAATGCAGAAAGCGGGGACAACAAGGTGAATACAGATATGCAAGGTAAGAAGCAGGATATACATTTGGCTGAATCATTAAGAGATAAGTTTATAAGTCAATATAATGACGAGGATGCTTTTCAAAGACTTCTTGATGAATTAGGAGATAACTGTTCGGATCGTTTGATTCATCGACTCAAAAAAGAAGTTTATATTGATTTGTTTAGAGATTATGTAGAACTTAAAAAGCTTGCAGATGATATAAAAATGCATTCTAATCGGGAAATCTTTATTGAGGTATGTAAGGTGAATGAAGCGCGGGAATGGATTAATGATAATGGAAAATATACCAGTCTCACTTTTGAAGCACTTTATCGCGTATTTAGAAATAATGAGGGGCTTATCCCATTCATCAAGATAAAAAAATAGTAACCTATGCTCTATAGCCATACGGGCATAAAAAAACAGACCTTACAGGCACCTAGATGAAGTAATGAGGTGCGAAAGTATGGTCTGTTTTTTGTGTTAAGGTCTTTTTTTAGAGGCTAGACTACTCTCCATTGCTTTCAAAAGTGAATAAGGTATACGTAAATCACCATAGCCTGTGCCTAAATCAAGTTGTGGCTTATTTTTGCCATGAAAGTCGCTTCCACCTGTAGGAAAAAGCTTAAGCTCTGAGCAAAGCCGCATCAGATGAAAGACATCTTCCTTACTATGGGTTGAATAAAGGCATTCTACACCATCTAGTCCCTCCTTCTTGAGGGCTCGTAAAACCTGGGTGATTTCCTTATAGTCATAGCCATACAGCAAAGGGTGTGCCAGTACAGCAAGGCCACCTGCCCCGTGAATCATATCGATACAAGCTTTATGGGAGACTTTTTGCCTTGGAATGTAAGCAGGTTTTCCCTTGCCAAGATATTTTGAAAAAGCTTCTTTTCGATCTGTAATATAGCCTTTTCTAAGGAGGGCGGCTGCAAAATGTGCACGGGTGAAAATCGTATCAGGGGGACATCCCTCTTGTAAATCCTCCATGGTAAGGGGAAGACCTAGCTCACAGAATTTATCTAGGATTTGGGTGTTACGTAAGTTTCTACTTCTTACAAGTGCATCTAGCTGCTCACCAAGTGGCTTGTAGTGAGGATCAATATAATAGCCAAGGATATGAAACTCCGTACCATAATAATCAGCGGAGCATTCAATGCCGGGAATAACGGTGAGGCCTAATTCAGCGCCCTTATGTGTACATTCATCAATACCTCTTACCGTATCATGGTCCGTAAGGGCAATGGCGTTTAATCCTTTTTCGTGGGCGTATATAATCAGTTCACTGGGCGAAAATGTACCATCAGATATATTTGAATGAACGTGTAGATCTATTAATTTCATACTTTTCCCTCCTTTATAGTAACATTTTATCATACTTATCGGTAAATGTACGTAAAATATAATAGGTTCAAGAAGAAGGAGGAATAAACATGACCAAGCATAAGGCGAAATCAGAAATAGATATGCCTAAAGCTGTACTTACCATGATCAAAGCAAATATAATGGCTTATGTACTTACAGCAATTTTTATTTTATTTTCATCCATTATTCTTACATATACCAATGCATCACCTGATTTTGAAGGGATAATTGTAACGCTAGGCGTCATTGCATCCGCATTTCTTGCTGGTTTTGATACGGCTAAGGTGGATAGCAGAAATGGTTATAAGTGGGGAGCAATAGGTGGTTCGTTATACTTTGTTATCTTCTTAGTATTGGGAACAATTATTGAAAAACTCAATCATGTAGCACCAGGTATGATTTGTCTCATGGCAGTTTTTATCATATTAAGTAGCACGGTAGCTGGTATGATTTCTGTAAATTGCGGAAAATAGATGAATAGAAAAATACATTCACAAATAGCGCGAATACTTTATCAATAATCAAAAAGATGTTGAAGATTGGAGTTTGCAATAAAGCTATACTGTGATATAATAATTAAGATTTGTTATGCGAAGGAGGATATTATGAAACATATCAAGACTTTAAACACAAAAAACTTACCAAATAGTGCAAAAAAAGGCGGCTGTGGTGAATGTCAAACATCATGTCAATCAGCTTGTAAAACTTCTTGTACTGTAGGAAACCAAGCTTGCGAAAAATAATTTCGTAATGCAGCAGTGACCCCGTGTCGCTGCTTTTATTTTGTTTATTAAATATGTATTCATAGCATAGAAGAGAGGATAGTATATGATCCATAAGTTTCAATTTGAAAATGCGCATATTATCTTGGATGTTCATAGTGGAAGTATTCATTTGGTAGATGAAGTAGCTTATGCTATTGTAGAAGATGCTGAAAAGGGAACCTTAAGTGAAATCCAAAAGAAATACAGCGAGCAGTTTAATAAGGAAGAAATTCAAGAAGCCTATGAGGAACTCATGAGCTTGAAAGAGGAAGAAATGCTGTACACTGCTGACCAATATGAAAGTCTTGTACCTGCATTTTTAGAAAGAGAGCCTGTTGTCAAAGCCCTTTGCTTACACGTTGCTCATGATTGCAATTTAAGTTGTAAGTACTGTTTTGCAGGAGAAGGCGAATACCATGGTCCAAGGGGCTTAATGAGTATTGAGGTAGGTAAGAAAGCAGTTGATTTTATCATTGAAAGCTCTAAGCATCGCAAGAATATTGAGATTGACTTTTTTGGCGGGGAACCCCTTATGAACTGGGAAATGGTCAAAGAGGTAGTTGCCTATGCAAGAAGCAGAGAGGAAGAAACAGGAAAGCACTTTAGATTTACAATGACCACAAATGGGGTGCTTTTAAATGACGAAATCATAGATTATTTAAATGAAAATATGCATAACGTGGTGCTTAGCCTAGATGGTCGTAAAGAAGTCAATGACCGTATGAGACCGACTGCAAATGGAAAAGGTAGCTATGATGTCATTCTGCCAAAGTTTAAAAAAATAGTTGAAAAAAGAGGTAATAAGCAGTACTACCTACGTGGTACTTTTACACATCATAATTTAGATTTTGGTGAAGATGTAAAGCATATGGTGGAACAAGGATTTAGTGAAGTATCTGTTGAGCCAGTGGTTGCACCAAGCCATATGGACTATGCCCTTCAGAATTCAGATATTGATGCCTTATGCGTAGAATATGAAAAATTGGCAAAATATATCTTAAAACAAACGAAACAAGGGAATGATTTTCATTTCTTTCATTTTATGATAGATCTTGAAGGAGGACCTTGTATTCACAAACGTCTTGCTGGTTGTGGCTCAGGGACAGAGTACTTAGCAGTAACTCCAGAAGGGGATTTGTATCCTTGCCATCAATTTGTTGGATTAGAAGACTTTAAAATGGGAAATGTAAAGGAAGGGGTAACCAATATAGCCTTACGTCATCAGTTTGAAAAGTGTAACGTCTATAGTAAAGAAGAATGTAAGGGATGCTGGTCAAAATTCTTCTGCAGCGGAGGATGTGCAGCCAATTCTTATCATTTTCATGGAGATATTAACCATACATATGAGATTGGTTGTGCCCTACAAAAGAAGCGCTTAGAATGTGCTATTGGTATTAAGGCAGCTCTTTCTTAAAGAACTGCTAGTGTGGACAAGCAAAAAACTTAAGTAAAAAGTAAATACGTATAATATTGGCATTTTAATTGACTATATTTTATTCAAATTATATAATCGAAGTAGTGTCGTAAGAAGAGGAGGATAAATGATGAAAGTGAGAAATACGAAGCTTAAGAGTATCATAACCTTTGCTGTTATGCTGATTGTTATTGGATGTATTTGTGGACTAGCCTATATAGCTTGCACAGGTGTGGGAAAAGGACAATCTACAGCAATAGCACAAAATAATGAAGTGACAACTGATGCTTCAAAAGAAACCGAACAACCAGCCCAAGATGAGGCGGTGAATGAAAATAAAGAGGTGACAGAGGAAAACACAACAGAAGAAGCACCTCAACCTACAGCAGAAGCTACGCAAGATGCAGATGCTGATAAGAGTACGGTAGAAGCAACAACTGAAAATGCAGATGACACGACTGCTACGTCAGACAAAGGAAGTTTATTTGGCAATAATAGTATTAAGCTTGGTTTAGACCTTCAAGGTGGGGTAAATATTGTTTACGAACCACAAATTGAGGAAAAGCTTTCAGCAGAAGAATTACAATCAGCTATGAATGCTGCTAGAACCCTTATTCAAAGAAGATTAGATGCAAAGGGGTATACTGAAGCTGAAGTTTCTATTGAAGGAACCAATCATTTAAGAGTAGATATTCCAGGTGTAGAAGATCCACAAAAGGCAGTAGACGAAATTGGTGCTGCAGGTATGCTTCGTTTCTTAGATATGTCAGGAAAAGAGATTGTAACAGGTGCCAATATTGTTAATGCCCAGGCTGGACAAAATGCACAAACTGGAGAAATATTTGTAAGTATTGAAATGGATAGTGAAGGAACACAAATGTTCTCTGATTTTACCGCCAATAATATTGGTAGTACAATTTTTATTATGTTAGATGAAACAATGCTCTCTATGCCAACCATTAACGCACATATTACAGATGGTAAAGGGTCAATTTCTGGTAATTTTACAGTTGATGAGGCTAAAGAGTTAGCAAATGGTATTAATGCAGGTGCATTGCCATTTACACTTGAAGCCATAAGTGCAACAGGAGTGGGTGCTAAACTAGGTATCGATGCTTTAAATTCAAGTATTTTAGCAGGTGTGATTGGTTTTGTAATCATTATTATCTTTATGGTAGGCATATATAGGCTTTGTGGTCTAGCTGCTGACATTGCCCTATGTTTATATGTTGGTTTGATGATTTTAACATTAACCTTATTAAATGCAACCTTAACCCTTCCAGGTATTGCAGGTATCCTGCTTTCAATTGGTATGGCAGTAGATGCCAATGTTATTATCTTTAGCCGTATTAAAGAAGAAATGGCAGTAGGTAGAAGCGTTCGTGCAGCAGTGGATGCAGGCTTTAGTAAGGCCTTTAGTGCGGTTTTAGACGGAAATGTAACCACTGTGATTGCTGCCGCTGTACTTTATTTCTTTGGAACAGGGCTTATTAAGAGCTTTGCAACCACATTAATGATAGGTATTGTTATTT
>JAEXBC010000124.1 GCA_023457875.1 Bacillota bacterium
ACTTATTATACCACTAAGACACTGGTTTTTCAATTTGTAAAGTACGGGTTCTCCTATTTCTTTATGAAAGGCCTTCTTCATCTTATTAACAAAAAAACAACATTATTTAAATAATGCTGCTTTTACCCAATTAAAAACGATCTATTATTGTATGCTTCTATCCATCTCTATGCTAAAAGACTATCTAACATAGCTGTTACTTCATGCCTTGGAACGACTTTAATCATACTGATTTCATCAATTAATAGCTTCCTAGCTTCCAGCAACATAGTATTTTCGCTAGAATTAAGGGACTTTTCCTTTTGCCTTGCAGTTAATTCCTTAATCACTTGTCCATAATCTTCTAACCTTCCAGATGCTAGTTTAGCATTGTTTTCTTTAAGTCTTTCTTTTAGAGGCGTAGATTTAGTAAGGTCCTGTGATTTATCTGCAATAAAATCAAGTACCTTTTTGGCAGTCTCTTCATTACTTATATGGCGAAAACCAGATGTTTCTATCTTATCTATCGGAACCATAACAGTCATTTTAGCCATTACCATTTGAATAATATAATACTCCTTCTCCTCGCCTAACATTGTCCTTTTTTCGATAGCTTCTATTTTGCCACAGCCACGTAAAGGGCAAAAAACTTGATCGCCAATTTCAAACATCCATTTCACCTCCACTTATGTCTTTCCAATTTATTATACCATATTTTTTATTTAAAAACAAACTAATTATTTTATCACTATTTTATTCAACTTTCAATAGATAATTGTATGTTTTTTATTCTGTACCAAACACCTTATTCTTCAGTAATATACCCGTTGGTGTAGCTGCTACACCCCCTAATGCAGTTTCTCTTAATGCCTTTGGTAAATGGGTACCCACTTGATACATGGCTGATAAAACGTCATCAAACGGAATTCTTGAAGTCACCCCTGCCATCACCAAATCCGCCGTTGCTAATGCACTTACCACGCCTGATACATTTCTTTTAGCGCAGGGAATTTCAACAAGTCCAGCTACCGGATCGCAAACAAGCCCCATGACATTTTTAAAAATAATAGCGGCTGCATCCAAGCTCATTTGAGGTGTTCCTCCCATCATCTCTACAATAGCCCCACTAGCCATTGCTGAGGCAGAGCCACATTCAGCTTGACAGCCCCCTTCTGCTCCTGAGAAGGTGGCATTTATGCCAATTAACATCCCAATGGCTGCCGATGCAAATAAGGCTTTTATTAGATCATCATCATTTTTTCCAAGTTGCTTTGCGGCGGTTAACAAGGCCCCTGGAAGGATGCCACAAGAGCCTGCTGTAGGACAAGCCACAACCTTCCCCATGGCGCCATTTACCTCTGATGAAGACATAGCCATTGCCATTGCCATAATAGTCGCATCCCCTGTGAGAGACTTTCCCGTCTTTAAGTACTGCTCCAATTTGTAGGCATCTCCTCCTATCAGCCCGCTTAAGGAATGTACAGGCTTCTGTCTACCTAGCAAGGCACCTTCTCGCATCACACTAAGGGTTTCTTTCATCTTTTCAATTAAGCTTTCCCTTGAAAACTGTTTATCTTCCATTTCTACCATCATGGCATACTCACTCAAGGAAATGCTATTTTCTTCACACACTTTAAGAAGCTCATTAGCTGACCTTGCTCTTTTCACCCTTTCACCTCATTTCTTACTGAATGACAATAACTCGTTTAATCCCTTCAACGCGCCGTATCTGGCTAACTATTTTTTCAGTGATATCGCCATCTACTTCTATTGTCATGGTGGCGTCTAAGCCCCTTTGACTTCTAGCAAGTGTCATGGTGGCAATATTCATATTCCCCTCGTAGAGGATTTCTGAGATTTTCGCCACAGTACCTGGAATATCCTTATGTGAGGTAATGAGTGTTGGACGTTCACCAGTAAGGTGCACTTGGTACTCATTAATGAGGTTGATTTCTACTAAACCCCCACCAATGGAGGACCCTTGTATCTTCCACTGCCCCCCATCCACATCTGTAATAAGAAATTCAACTGTGTTAGGGTGCACTTGGCCGAGGTCAGTAGGCGTAAAGCGAATTTGAATACCTTTCTTTTTGGCAAGCTCTAGCGCATCTTTTAACTTTCTATCATCTGCATCCATTTTGAGTATGCCAGCCACTAGTGCCCGATCTGTTCCATGGCCCTTATAGGTTTGTCCAAAGGAACCATGGAGTAAAAAGTTAACCTCCTTGATTTCTTTACCTACAATCATACTTGCCATCTTTCCTAGTCTAGCTGCCCCTGCTGTATGGGAGGAAGAAGGACCAATCATAATAGGTCCCAAAACATCAAATACACCTACATTAGCCATCTTTATCGCCCTTCCTCATATCGTTATAATGCTCCTCCTAGCTAAAACCTCCCCCTATCTCCCTCTATTCTTTGTAGATAAGCCTAGCATTATGCATGGATATAGAAAGATAAATCTCCTTCTTTTTTATAAATACATATGATTTTCAAAAATGGGTATCTTAATTGTAAATGTTTGATTATCCTCAAGAGGTGTTCTATGAAAAAAATACTTAAGTCAATCACTGTCGTTTTTCTATCCATCATGATATTATCCACTGCTACATCCCTATCAGCTACTAGTACAGATGTCCAAACAATTAGTGATGCCCAGCACAAACAAATTATGTTAGGCTATCTTGCACGTATAAAAGAACTACAGACTCGCGTGTCTGACGTCGCCCAAGCTATTATTACAAACCCAGATGGTAATACGCCTTCCCTCAACAATAGGCTTAAATTAATTAACAATGAATCCATAAAGATTTTTAAGGATTTAGAAGACTACCAAAGAACTGTATCTGGTTATAATGCGCGAATAAGAGATGTATTTCTTATGTTTAACATCATCAACTCCATCGATAGTAGCTTATATTCTTTAAGTTTACTTTCCCCTGACCAAAGTGATTTAGAAAGACTTGAGCTATTAGATGAATTTTTTCGCCTAAGAATAAATGCCATTGACACCATGACCATATTTGAAAACATTCTATTATAAAATGATAAATCTTATCTTCAACTAGAGGTGCCCTATGAAAAATCAAAATTCATTTTTTTCCATCCTTATCTCCATCATGCTACTATTTAATACTATTCCCACTAGCGCTACTACTGTAAACACTAGTGCTACTAACGATATGCAACACACCCAAATTATGGAGCGATATCTCACTGAAATGAGAAGACTGCAAAATGAAATATCCAGCATAGCAGCAGAGGCTATTAAAAGCTCGTCTATAAATAATGAGCAGCTTGAAGACCGCATTGAACTACTTAATCTTGAAGGAGAGCGTTTTTATAGAGAAGTGCAAAACTATTACCAAACTGTAAAAGGCATCAGTCCTCAAAATAGAGATGCCTTAACAGCTTTTAATGTGCTCAACTCTCTCTTTAGCAGTTTATATACCCTAAGCACATTAATTCGTACGTCAGATGGTCTTCAAAGATTTACATTATTAGATTCCTATTTTCGTTTAAGATTAAGCGCTAAAGATAGCATGGAACTACTAGAAGACTTGCTTAAAAATGATCGATAATCTGCTATAGCATTATAAGACGTCTCATATTCCAAGCCTTTGCTTGACATACTCAAGGGAACTTAAATAGGCTTCGTCCGTATCTAAATGTTCAATAATAAGAGGCATATCTCGGCTTACTTTGTCTGCTAATTGTGCATAGGTTTCAATATCAAGTATTCCCTCTCCACACTTACATTCCTTTAGTTGAAAGGTGTATTCTCCTAGAAGCTTAATATCCTTAAGATGACAGCTTTTTACCTTACTTCCTAACTTATCAAAGCATTCTTGTATAAATCCCTTATTATCAAAATACTTCTTTGGTGAGGTAATCCAATTAACAATATCAAGATGCACTGCAAATTGCTCTCTATCTACTTCCTCTATCATTTTTAAGTACTCATCAGGACCTAGAGGATGCATCCATGGCATTGACTCGATGGTATAATAGGTATGTTTAGGGTTTGCTGCATCGATAATCTCCTGAATACTTTTTACTGCCCTTTTCCATGTTTCATCAGATAAGTTCTCCTTGTAAGCCCCATCCCAAATTTCGCCTGCGGATCCTGTAACATTCACACAGCATTTTGCCCCAATCCTATCTGCAAGTTTCAGCTGCCCTATACAATACTCCATTGCTTGCCGTGAAGACTCCTTATTCGGTGAAATGGGATTACACCATGCACCTACCTCTGCTATAACTAATTCATGCTTCTTAGCAGCCTCTACATAGGCCTTTATAGCCTGTTCCTCTTGTAGGTAATCAAGGGGAAACACCACCGATCCACATCCGATTCTTACCATATTTTCTGCCCACTCCTCTGGTGAGCTATGCTTTAGTGATGATGACAATCCTAATCTCATTACAAATCCTCCTTTATTTAAATAAACCTTCCTTGTAATTCGTTTCTATAGAGGTATGAAACAAGTTTCCCCTTAATACACTATATAATGGAATAAAATGTTGTGAGGTGAGACTAACCTATGGCACAAGCGCCATCTTCAAATCATTATATCACTTCTACCATGACTTTGTTCGGTCAAGGTCATGTTAGTACCACTCCTGATTTAGCTGTGATTCGTTTAGGTGTTCAAACAACTGGATCTAATTTATCTCAAATACAACCAGAAAATGCACAAATTACTCAAAGAGTCATTCAGGCTCTTCTTGAAGCCAACATAACAGACATCAGAACAATTCAATACACCATTGATAAAGTCTATGAGTATGAGGATGGAAGACAAATCGACAAAGGATATGCTGTGCAAAACATTCTAGAAATCAGAACTAATCAGATTGAACAGGTTGGAAGTATCGTTGATACTGCAGTTAATATGGGCGCTAATGTGGTCTCCTCTATTTCCTTTGTACTATCTGAGCCAGAGCTTTATTATAAGCAGGCCTTAAATCTAGCAGTTGAAGATGCCATTCAAAAGGCTAAAGCCATCTCAGCTACCCTGCACGTGAGGCTAAATCCCATACCCATACGTATTATTGAAGGTAGTACGTTACCTGCCCCTATGCAAAAATTACAGTTTGATGTTGCCACAACCCCAATTATAAGTGGTGATATAAGCATTGAAGCATTTATTACTGCTGACTTCCTTTATACAAAATAGTCTCATGTTGTTTTTTTATCCATCATACGATTACTAACGAATGGATGATTGACAAAAAGCTCTAAGTACACCTTGATGACTTAGAGCTTTTTATTGTCCTATACAACCACTTCCTATGTAGAAACAATGCCTTTTGTTTTCCATTTGCCGCTGGTATAACGGAGTATACATATCACAGCAGTCGTGACCCATGTTGCCCCTGTTGTCACCCAAATCCCCCAGTACCCCAGCATCGGTATGCGGGTAAAAACCTGCGAGTATAGGATTCTACAAGCTACTTCTGTAACCCCATTAATCATAGAAAATCCAGCGTCCCCACATCCGTTAAGTAGTGCCCTTGGAATATAAATCATCCCTAGCGCAAAATAGCAAACACTATTTATCTTAAGTGCCTGAATGCCGATTCTAATTACTTCTTCGTCCTTCACAAAGGCTCCAATAATCTGTCCACCAAATAGATAGGCGATAGGTAACATTGAAAAACTAAAGATGAATACCATAAGTATTGATTGATAATAACCTTTTTTGACTCTTTCTTGATGATTAGCGCCCATATTTTGCCCAGCAAAAGTGGTCAGCGCCATAGAAAGTGAACCGTATGGTTGCTGAATAATCTGCTCAATTCTACCGATAATCGTGTAAACTGCCACAATTGTTTCACCAAAACTGTTAACTACTGCCTGAAGTGCCACGCAGGATATGGCAATCATAGAATTTTGCAATGCGATAGGCATTCCCATCCTAAAGGAATTAATAATAATCTTCTTTTTAGGCTTCATTTGCTGCCTGGTTAGTTTAAAATATGCCACCCTTTTATAGGCATAAAGGATACTGGTGATGGCAGACACCGTCTGTGCAATAATGGTTGCAACTGCAACACCAAATACACCCATCCCAAAATATAAAACAAAAGCCAAATCCAGTACCACATTAACAATGCTGGCTATAATCAAAAAAATGAGTGGCGTTTTTGAATCTCCTAAGGCTCTAAGTATAGCAGCCACGCCATTATACATCGCAATGGAAATAATCCCTGCGCATGTGGTTCTCATATAGATGATGGCATCTTGAAGAATCTCTTCTGGTGTACCCAAAAGCTTGAGTATTGGACCTGAAAAAATGATGCCTATGATACTTACTAAAAAGGACACCACCGCAAGGATGTAAATCGAATTGGCAATTGTATTTTTCACATTCTCCTCGTCCCTTGCTCCAAAATACTGTGCAACAATAATCCCTATACCAATTGCCAGTCCAGAGCTAAGGGAGAAAAATAAAAAATTCAGAGAACCGCAGGCCCCAACGGCTGCCAATGCACTTGGCCCCACAAAATTGCCTACAACGAGGGAATCCACCATATTATAAAACTGCTGAAAAAGATTTCCCACTAAAAGTGGCATTGCGAACTTTAAAATATGTTTTGCTGGACTGCCACTTGTCATATCTGTAATATTTTTATTACCCTTCATATAACATCATCCTTATGAACAAAATACGTTATATCTCATTGTAATCATTTTTTGTCCTAACAACTAACTATACCTTGCCTATTAATGCCTATTTTTTGCTGTTTTATGTCATCTGAAAAAGAAAATGCTATGGACATGATTGACTATTATCCATAGATTCACTA
>JAEXBC010000125.1 GCA_023457875.1 Bacillota bacterium
ATCAGTGGTCTTATTGCTGCCTTAATGTTAGGAAAAAGAAGTCACAAAATAGTTGAAGGTCCTCATCACCTTCCGATGACAATATTAGGTGTAGGTCTATTGTGGTTTGGCTGGTTTGGCTTTAACGCTGGAAGTTCTTTAGGTGTATCAGGAGACAATGGTGCTGTAGCTGTTGGTGCCTTTATTACAACGAATACAGCAGCAGCTACTGGCGCATTAGGTTGGGTTATCGCTGAACGTCTCTTCACAGGTAAAATAAAAGCATTAGGTGCTGTAAGTGGTGCTGTAGTAGGCCTTGTTTCCATCACACCAGGTGCTGGTTTTGTAACACCAATGGTAGCCCTTGTAATTGGTTTATTGGGCGGAGTGATTTGCTTCTTTGCAGTAAACGTACTTAAAGTTAAACTTGGATACGACGATGCACTAGATGCTTTTGGATGCCATGGTATTGGTGGTATCTGGGGTGGTATTGCAACAGGTTTATTTGCTTCTAAAGCAGTAAATCCTGCAGGTGCAGATGGATTATTCTATGGTAACGCTTCACTTTTAGGTATACAAGTTATTAGTATCGTTGCAACGATTGCTTTCGCAGGTGTTATGACCTTTATCATTCTGAAGGGGATTAGCTTATTTACTAGCTTAAGGGTTGATAAGGAAGAAGAGCATGCTGGTCTAGATGATGCTGTTCACGGAGAAAAGGCTTACGGTTTAGGACTATAAGCATTAAGGTCTACCCTATAGGATGATGAAACTCATCTTGTAGGGTAGACCTTTTATTATTCTAAGGCTATTTATTCAAATCTTTAGCACACCATTCATGATACAATAAGCATTTCATGACCTGAGCAGTAAAAGCATTATTATCTGGTCGCTGTTTCCTCTACTTCACCAAACACCTTTACAATATGGGCACTATTCATCTGAGTACTAAGTAAACTTACAAGTGGTACAATGATGCAAGATACGAGCATTGCTATACTAGAAATAACTGGTGCGGTAATAATAGCAGGTAACATACCTCGATTGGTCAGAACCGTCCCCACTATCATTGTTAGGCCACCACCTATAAAGCCTGCCCAAGCACCAGCCTTTGTGGTTTTTTTCCACCACAAACCAAATAGGTAAGGCCCTAAGAACATTCCTGATATAACGCCCCATGAAAGTGACATCAAGCTCACAATCGTAGTAGATTGGAAGACTGCCATAATATAGGATACAGCCACAAAAACCATACAGCTCACACGCATGATAATCATAGTTTTTCTATCTGAAATCTTAGGAAAAGCAAAACCTTTAATAAAGTCAATTGAAATTGTTGAACTAGATACAAGTACAAGAGACGCTAATGTAGACATAGATGCTGATAAAATAAGTACGATAATAATTCCCATGAGTGCTGCTGGAAGCGCATTCTCGAGCATTGTAGGAATAATCATATCTGGATTAGGCTTGCCAGCTGCTGTAAGTGGCATCACCGCACTTTTGGTTGCCTCATCTATAAAAAATAGTCTTCCTAAAGCGCCTGTAAAATAAGCTGACACACCAATCACAAAGGCAAATAGTGTTGAAATAATCGTTCCAGTCTTAATGGCTGCTTCATCTTTAATGGCGTAATACTTATGTATCATCTGTGGAAGTCCCCATACCCCAAAGCTAGTCATTAAAATGAGTCCTAGCAAAGGTAGCATCTTACCTCCTCCTGAAAAAGCACTGGTGAGGGTTGGATCTAATTGCTGCAAGGCAGCAATACCACTTTGAATGCCGCCTACATTAGGATGATAGAGTACATAAAGTACCATCACGATGCAACCTACTAACATAACAACACCCTGAATAAGATCATTAATGGCAGTAGCCACATAACCACCGAGTACTAAATAAACTGCTGTTAATAATGCCATAAAGAAAATAGCTGTTTTAAAATCAATATTAAAAGAACTCTCTAGAATGTACCCTAAACCTTTGTAAACAGATGCTGTATAGGGTACTAAAAATACGAAGATTATAATTGCAGCAACTAATTTAAGATTCTTACTTTCATAACGTTTTTCAAAGAACTCTGGCATGGTACGTATATCTAAGCGATGAGTCATTTCTCTGGTTCTCTTAGCAAGTACCTTCCAAGCCAAAAAGCATCCAAAAATAGCATTTCCAATCCCAATCCAAACGATAGGAAGTCCAAACTCCCAACCTTGTGCCCCTGCATAACCTATGAAAATAACTGCTGAGAAGTAGGAGGTTCCGTATGCAAAAGCGCTCACCCAAGGTCCCATATTTCTGCCTCCAAGGAGGAAATCACTGGTGCTTCTTACTTTTGTCTTGCTGTAAACACCTACTCCTATCATTGTTGCAATAAAGATTAATACACATAATACTTTCACGTTTCCCATCTCCTTATCTTTATTTGTTGCTAAAAAAGAAAATTAAAAAACTCCCATCCTTTATTCTTAAAGGACGAGAGTATATTCCCGTGTTACCACCTTTGTTCGTTATTACCTTGCAGTAACAACCTCATTAAGTACATTAAGTAGGCATCTACCTCATATACTTAAGCACGATAACGGATGCTATACCGTTTGCCCCTACTCAATTACCCTTTTTCGAAGCAACGCTCCAAGATGTATTCAAATAAGCATCGTCTTGCCCCTCTCACCCACCGGGAACTCTCTGTTAGCTTAGCTTATCCTACTTTTTCTCTTCAACGCTTTACATTATAAAATGATTATATATGGAGTTTACAATATTTACAATACGTTAAATTGTACATATTGTAAATATTTTTTATTTCGTTATATTTGCCACTAATAAGCAAATACTTTGTTATATTTATACAATCATCCTAACACTTACAAAAAAGCTACCCAAAAAATCTCATTACTTTTGGATAGCTTTTGATCTATTTATTAAACGTGAAGTATTTCTTTAATGCTCTCTACAAAAGCGGCTGCCTTATTGGCTGCATCAGTTGCATCTTTTCCAACGACAGAGGCATAAATTTTCACCTTAGGCTCTGTTCCAGATGGTCTGATCACAAACCAACTGTCATCTTCAAGTAAGAATTTAAGTACATTTGATTTTGGAAGCTTGATTTCTTCCTTTGTTCCATCTGTTACATGGGTACGTGTAGATAACTTGTAGTCCTCAATCACATTGATTTTCACACCAGCTACTGCTTGTGGGGCGTTCTCTCTAAGAGAAGTAATCATCTGTGCGATTTGCTCTTGACCATCTTTGCCCTCCATGGTGATAGATACAAGTTCTTCTTTATAATAGCCGTACTTCTCAAATAGACCTTGGAGCGCTTGTGCTAAGTTTTTACCTTGTGTTTTATAGTAAAGTGCCATTTCAGCAATAAGTGTAGCTGCAATAACAGCATCCTTGTCTCTTACGAATCCACCAGATAAATAGCCATAGCTTTCTTCAAAACCTAATACAAAATGATTGGAGCCTGTTTGCTCAAATTCTTCTATTTTTTCACCGATGTACTTAAAGCCTGTTAGTACATTCATAAGCTGTGCATTATAGCTTTGGGCTACTCTTGTTGCCATTTCTGTGGTTACAATGGTTTTAATCAGTGTATCTTTAGGGCTCAGGGCACCTGTTTCTTTTCTAGCATTGAGCATATACTCGCTAAGAAGTACGCCCACTTGGTTACCTGTCAAAACCTTATAGTCACCACTATCCTCTTTTACAATAACCCCTATTCTATCACAATCTGGGTCCGTACCAAAAATAAGGTCTGGCTCTACCGTTTTTGCTAGTCCAATAGCGATTTCAAATACCTGAGGATTTTCAGGATTTGGATAAGGTGCTGTTGGGAAATTACCATCTGGCATTTCTTGTTCTTTAACTACATGCACATTGGTATAACCCAATCTCTTAAGCATGGTTCTAACCGGAATATTTCCGCTACCATGAATTGGTGTGTAAATAATATTCAGCTCGCTTGCTCTTTCTTTTACAAGTTCTTTATTGACTACAAGACCTTCTACCTTTGTGTAGTATGCCTGATCTACATCTTCTCCTATATAAATAAGAAGTCCCTTTGACTGAGCTTCTTGAATAGATATACTCTTGATATCATTAAATAAATCTATTTCATTAATATATCCTAATACTTCGTTAGCTGCATCATCTGTTAATTGTCCACCATCACTACCATATACCTTATAACCATTGTACTCTTTTGGGTTATGTGAAGCAGTAATAACAATTCCTGCATCTGCCTTTAAATGTCTTACAGTAAAAGAAAGCATAGGTGTTGGACGTAAGCTTTCAAACAGATAAACCTTTACACCGTTAGCTGCCAATACCTTTGCAGCCGTTTCAGCAAAGACATCTGACAGATTTCTTGAATCATAGGCAATAGCAATACTTGGGCTTTCAAAATTTGTCATTAAGAACTTCGCCAAGCCTTGTGTCACTTTTCCTACCGTATAAACATTCATTCTATTGGTACCAGCTGCCATTTTCCCTCTAAGTCCACCTGTACCAAATTCTAAGTCTTTATAGAAACGATCCTCTATTTCCTTTTTGTCTGTAAGCGATTTTAATTCCTCTTTTGTACTTGCATCAATCTTTGTGCTCTCTAACCATGTTTGAAATTTCTGCTGGTAATTCATTTTTTTCCTCCTATGCTAGTATCGTTTCATTTTAATGCCTATATTTTAGCATTATTTTCTATTTCTGACTACTCATTTATTATACAATGTTCTTTCAAATAAGCCTTTATGTTTGTTTATTATTTGCAAAAAAGGAAAAGTTCTATACAAATTTAGCAGTTGAGCCATTGCATAGAACTTAATAAGCTTCTATTGATACTTTTGTTTGATAAAATCTGTAATGGACTCACATTGGGTGTTAATATGTTTTGCTGCAAGCTTACTTGCCACTTCTTCCTCTTTATTCTTAAGGGCTTCAAGAATAGCTAAATGTTCTGCTTCCACCATTTCTGAGTCTTCAACATTTTTGAGATAGGTAATACGATACCTGTTAACTTGTTCTTTTAAATTATTAAAAAGCTGAATCAGTTTATCATTTTGTGTTGCCATACAAATAATATCGTGGAACTCAACGTCCTTCTCAATCATTGTTTCTAAATCTTTGTTTTTTGCGGCGTAGCTATATTCTGCAATGGCAAGCTGTAACTTAAGAAAAGACCGATCATCCATTCTCTTACAAGCAAGTCTTGCTGATAAAGCTTCCAGTGCTGCTCGTACTTCAAGAACATCTTGAATATCCTTTTCTGTAAATTGTGCCACCTGTGCCCCTTTACGTGGAATCATCACCACGAGTCCTTCAAGCTCTAATTTTCTAATTGCTTCTCTAATAGGAGTTCGACTTACACCCAGTTTTTCACCCAGCTGTGTTTCCATCAGTCTTTCACCTGGTTGTAATTCCCCTGTAATAATGGCATTCCTAAGGGTTTGAAAAACGATATCTCTAAGTGGTAGATATTCATTAATTTTCATATTGTAGCTATCCTCTAGCATCCTCATACACCTCTTCTTTTTGATCCATCTTTAAATTTTGTATACCCCTTTTTACTATCTATAGGTGAATAGGTAGTTGTCACATAAACCTCCCTGATATGCTGTTGCACTTTAAAAAATTGAGCCGCTTCATTAGCCTTTTCTTTACACCCAAATAAACCAAATACACATGAACCACTTCCGCTCATCATGGCTCCTATGGCGCCTTGACGCATCATTTCCTCCTTCAGTTGTCCAATCACTGGGTGCATCGGAATGGTAACCTCTTCAAGCACATTGACCATATAACTAGCAATTTGATTGATGTCCTTGTTAGTAATAGCCTGTATCATTGCCTGTGTATCTGGATGCTGATTAATGCGATTGATGTCTAAGTTCTTATATACGTTAGCTGTCGATACATTAACAGGCGGCTTTACTAAAACAATATGCATATAGGGAACGGGTACCAAGGAGGTTAATACCTCGCCAATCCCTTCAGCAAGCATCGTTCCTCTTGCAATACAAAAAGGAACATCAGCTCCTAAC
>JAEXBC010000126.1 GCA_023457875.1 Bacillota bacterium
ACTTTATCAAATAGAGCACTAATAGGAATATCTTTAATATTCTCTTCATCTATACCTTCTTTTAGAGCATAATATTCGCTAAATGATTCTTTATCTTTTACTTGCGTTAATATGTCATTAATCTCCATATTATTAAATATTTCTCTTATACTATCTTGCCTAAAATTTGAACTATGATAAGTAAATGCTAGGTAGTTCAGTCTGTAATTATTAGAATTCATACAACTATTTAAATTTTTGATTACGTCATTTTGAGAAATATTCTCATATTTATTCATTGTCTTTATATACTTTATTAAATTAGCTGATAACTCTAGATGATTATTTTTTATTTTTTGTGGTAAGTTGTCGTAATCTTTTATAACTCTATTTAAACAAGCTAAATAAGCAATAATTATTTCTTCAATATAGTTTTCTAATATCCCATATAAGGTAATGATTACTATATTATAATCATAATTCTTTTTATCTCTATATGACCTTAATTGCTGCAACAGCTGATTGACTTGTTGTATCGAAACATTATTCTCTTCTGTCGTTTCAAGTAACTGAACTTGTTTTATTGAACTTAATAAATCTAAATATTTCTTCAAACTATCTATTCTCTTCTTTGCTTCAATAAATGTCGCTCTCATGCTATTCACCTAAGTATTTGGAAAAGAATTCCTTAAACAACTCTCTTCTTTTTTGAATATCATTCTTATTATTATTTCTTCCTTCAAAGTCACTTTCATGTTGTTCATATAATTCTTTTATTTGTTCTCTTATTGTATCTTTTTTGTTGATTAGTTCTTCCTTATATGGATACATTTCATTCAAGATAAACATGATTGCATCATATACACTAGTAGTAGGTCTTTCTAGCCATTTCCATCCATTTTTTCTTTTTCTCCATAACTGAAATGCATTTTCTCCAAGTAGTTCATATACAAACTCCACTGTTTGATTAAAATTACTTTCTAATTTTTCTAATACTTCGACATCTAATATATTGGCTTTTTTTAAGTATATGTCTAAAAATGACTTTAATGTTCTTCCTGAATATCCCTCTATCTGCCTCATAGCAAAGTATCTCAATACGTACTCCACATCTGTCATATCAGAATATAATTTATCGGTTATTAAAGCATCTTCATATTCTTCTTCACAGCTAAAATCTTCTTTAAGAGGCATCATTAATAACCTATGAAGATATTGATTTTCAGACAACTTTAAACATAGTTGATTCATCTTCCCATTATATATGGCATTTCTAGTTTCTTGCCCCTCTAGTTTTATTCCTCCATTATTAATTCTCTCAAACACTAGCTGCTTCATTGTATTTGCCTGATTTAAATCTTTAGCTGTTTCTTGTAGTAAAATAATAGAAGAAATATACCTCCTATCTATTCCTTGTTTTATCTTTTCTGGTAGTTGTGAATATTTCTTTCCATTTAGTTCTTGCCAATACTCTAATCCTTCTAATTCAAATTCATCTCTATAAAACTTATTTATAGTGGTTAATCTTTGTAATCCATCCATCACTTCATAATGTGAGTACTCATTTTCATAAAGAAATATAGGTGGTATAGGAACATTCATAATAAATGATTCAATCAAGCGAGACCTCTTCTGATTATCCCATCGATGTCTTCTTTGAAATATAGGATTTAATTCATAATTCCCACTATCTAATAAAATTGTAATTGTATTGAGTGGATATCGAGCTTGTTCTGTAACAATACGTACATCACCTTCTAAGTATTTGTGATTAATTTGGTCATCATCCCAATTTTTTATTTCTTCTCTATCTTCACCAAATACTATCTCTTCATTTTCATATATTGACATTTTTATACTCCATTCTAAAAAAATAATATATGTTAATTATAAATTATAAATATTGTTATCACAAGTAATGTAGCTACTATATTGCAACTCTTCTTTCAATTTATAAAAGTCTATTTGAAAGAGGGTGATATTATTGGCTACTAATTGAAATTTGCTTTACAATTTATTTTAAAATGAAAAGTCCTACAACCTTTGAAAATCAGTAATTGTAAGACTTTATTGATTACCTCTGATAAAGTTTAAACCTATGACTAATTGTTTAGGAAATTATGTTATATCTAGTTGCATTTTTCCTAACTATTAAAAAAAACGCCTCTACTAATAGTACTGTTCGCTATCTTTAATCCTAAAATTTATTTTCTTAAAACTTAAATAACCCACGAATTCCAACTTAATTGTCAGAAATTCGTGGGTTATAACCATGGAGGTGAGGAGAATCGAACTCCTGTCCGAAAGCCCATATAGCGTGGTCTCTACCATCATATTCTTTGATTTGACATTCCCTCTGTCTAGCGCCCAAAGACAGGCTCTAGATTTTAGTAGCTTCATGGTTATTCACTTTGCTGCAAAGCTTAGGCAAGTGAAGGGTCCGCGAGTCGAAGCCTAGCTCTAGGCTGCGGAGGGCCTAGGTAGACTGCATGCCAATATTAGGCAGCGATTGCTAAATTATCTTCAGCGTTTACTTTAAGTGCCAGCTTTTAACGTAGACTCCGGCGTTCTACGGATGGCTGCCCCAGTAGATGTGACCCCCGTCGAAACCAGTACACCCCCTTATTAGACTTGCTTAAGGATTGTGTTTTGGTTTAACAACTAGCGACTCTACTAGCAGTTAGAACTTCATTATACTACACTTAACTGAGTGTTGCTACAAGTAAATGTTGCTAGTTAAATGTTTTTGATTTTAAACTCACGTTCATTAGAACGACGCATATCTTTTTTGGCAATGTCATCACGTTTGTCATGAAGCTTTTTACCACGGGCTAAGCCCATTTCTACCTTAACAAGGCTTCCCTTAAGATACACGCGAAGAGGGACAATGGTCATACCCTTTTGAGTGGTCTCCCCTATGAGTTTATCAATTTGCTTTTTGTGAAGCAAAAGCTTACGTGTGCGTAGTGGCTCTTTGTTAAAGATATTACCATGCTCATAAGGGTTGATATGCATATTAAAAATATATGCTTCACCGTTTTTAATCTTGATAAAGCTTTCTTTGACAGAGCAACTCCCTTGACGAATGGATTTTACTTCTGTTCCAGCAAGTACAATGCCTGCTTCATAAACTTCATCTATGAAATAGTCATGATATGCTTTTTTGTTGTTGGCAATAACTTTAAAGCCTGTTTTATCCTTAGCCATGGTGAGCCCCTTTCTTCACAGTTTGTGCTAATTCATTATAGCACAAAACGGTGAATTTTCAAGGTATAAAAACCTTTCTTTCCGTGTCATACATTGCATTTATTAATTGTACGTTATATACTAAAATAGTTAGATAATTTATATTTTTTTACAAAAATAGTACCTACAAAAAAGGAGTGAAAATTATGGCTAAAGCACTACTGGTTCTTGATATGCAAAATGTTTGTGTTGGAGAAAACCATGCTGATTTTTTTAAGTATGATACGAATAATCTAATTGCTTCTGTAAACAGAGTGATTAAAGCAAACGAAGGAAACCCTGTTATATACATATTAAATATCATGAAGGATAACCTCATTAGCAAACTTATACCTTTTAAAGCCTTTGATGGAACAGAAAATGCAGCGCTAGTAGATTCCCTAGATGTGGTATCTGATTATATGTTTAAGAAATATAAAGGAGATGCCTTTACAAATCCTATGCTAAAGGCTAAGTTAGATGAACTCAATGTAACTGAACTCGAAATTGTCGGCCTTGATGGTGGTGGCTGTGTAGCCTTAACCGCTCTAGGTGCAATTAAGACAGGCTATAAAGTTACCCTTAATACCAACGCCATAGGCACCATGTTTGTTAAGAAGGCTGCTCAGCGGAATGAAAAATTAAAACGCTTAGGAGCAACCTTTATCTAAGAATTCCTTTTTATTAGCTCGGACTATCCTTTATTTCATGTCCTTATAAGTCTCGTTAATGCTTTCTGTGAAGTGCCCCCAATGATTTAGAATTAATCTCGGACATTCCTTTCCACTGCAATCCTTGTGTGTGATCACCCGTTCCAGGGGAATATTATAGGTTTTCATTAAATAGGCAATCAGCCGAGTGGCATTTTCTTCTGTCTTTTGCTGGTTGCCTGTTTCACAAATTTCAATCCCAATGCCTTTCTCATTTCCCTCTCGGGTGCCGGCGTGAAAAGCTAGCTCTGTGACGGGTATTGCCTCTATGATTTCATTTTCGTCTACAACGATATGAAAAGAGGTATTTGAAGCATTATTAGGATTGGTTAAATAATCCCTTTCGTTCCTGGCGGTGCTATCTGGATTGGCAGTATTATGGATAACGATATAACGAATCTGCCGCTTTGTCCCTGGCCTTTTATTAGAAATGGGTATGGAATCTATTGTGTAAGGTATGCCCACTGCCCTGGTTACTTCCTCAGAAGCTAGAGGTTCTTGGCGCACTCTCCATAAAACGCCCATTGAAATAATCAGTAAGCTAGCTACAATGAGCAGCGCTAATATTCTCTTTATAAACTTCACTTCAATCCCCCTAAAGTATTACTTTATTTTTCTATTCTGCCATTATACTACAAATTCTGTCATCATTCCACTTTAAAACAATGGTAAAATCTTTTATCAAAAAAAGAAAAGGTAATCCCAGCCACAGTGGAATCACCTTTTCTTTTTGTTATTCATCTACACTTGTATCTTCTGCATCCTCAGCTTCATCAGCGTCTATTTCCTCACGGAGTGTGACAAGGCTACCTTCTGCTTTATAGAATTCTTCCTCGGTCACAAATCTAAAGTCAATGGTTCTTGTAACGGTATCTGTCTTAATGACCTGTACAAAAACCTTGTCACCTAGGCGGTAGATTTGTTTGCTATGCTCACCAATCCAGCGATGGCCTTCCTCATCATAGATGTAGTAGTCATCTGCCATTTCTGTTACATGGACTAAGCCCTCTACTGTGTTAGGAAGCTCTACATAGCAGCCCCAAGAGGTGGTACCTGTAATAGCCCCTTCGAACATTTGACCAATGAACTGCTTCATATACTCAACCTTCTTAAGCTTGATGGTTTCTCTTTCCGCTTCATCTGCACGGCGCTCTCTCATTGAGCACTGTTTTGCTACATCTGGCATACGGTCAAATAGCTTAGCTTGTCTTTTGCCTTCTAATTCGTGGTGCAAATTGTATTTAATAATGCGGTGAATTTGAAGGTCTGGGTAACGACGAATAGGTGAGGTAAAGTGACAATAGTATTTGGCTGCAAGTCCAAAGTGACCGTTGCACTCTGCCGTGTATCTCGCTTGCTTCATAGAGCGAAGGAGCAGGTGGCTAATAATGCTTTCCTCTGGTTTATCTTCAATCTCGGCTAATATCTTTTGCATATCCTTTGGGTGAACCTTGGTAGCTGCACCTTTTATGTGATAGCCAAAGTTATTGATAAACTCGGTAAGGGCCAAAATCTTCTCTGGGTCTGGGTCCTCATGACTACGATATACAAAGGGCTTTTCTTGCCAGAAATAATCCTCTGCAATGGTTTCATTACATACCAGCATAAATTCTTCAATAATACGTGTGGCTACGTTGCGATCATATGGCTTCATTTCAAGAGGTGTTCCCTCTGAGTCTAAGATCACCTTTGTTTCAGGGAAATCAAAGTCAATGGCGCCCCGTTTCATACGCTTCTTGCGAAGAATGGCAGCTAAGTCCTCCATTGTTTTAAACATAGGAATGAGATCCTTGTAGCGCTCCTTAACCGCCTCATCCTCATCTAGCAAAATCTTCTTGACGTCGGTATAGGTCATACGCTCATCAATATTGATAACACTTTCTGTAATTTCATGATTATGCACATTTCCATTTCCGTCAATTTCCATCATGCATGTCAGTGCCAAGCGGTCTGTATGGGCATTTAAAGAGCAAAGACCATTGCTGAGCTTATGTGGGATCATGGGAATAACTCGGTCTACAAGATAAATACTGGTGCCTCTTTCAAAAGCTTCCTTATCAAGAGGTGATTTTTCTTTTACATAATGGGTTACATCGGCAATGTGAACGCCTAGGCGATAGTTGCCACTTCCTAATTTTTCTATAGAAATGGCGTCGTCTAAATCCTTGGCATCTTCACCATCGATGGTGACCATCGGAATACTTCTTAAGTCATTACGTCCCCTCTTATCCTTGTCTGATACTTCATCAGGAATATGTTCGATTTCATCCATGACCTCCTTAGGAAATTCCCTAGGTAGGTCGTACTGATAAATAATAGAGAGGATATCTACACCTGGGTCATTAACATGGCCTAGGATGGAAATGACTGCGCCTTCTGGGTTTCTTCTCTCCTGTGCCCAGTCTGTAATTCGAACAAGTACCTTGTGGCCAGTGACTGCTCCCTTGGAGGCCTTCTTGGGGATAAAAATATCTCTTGTATACTTTTGGTCATCTGGTACGACAAAGCCAAAGTTTTCACTTTCTTGATAGGTGCCCACAAGGCTCTCAGGGCCACGCTCAAGAATTTCAATAACCTCAGCCTCTGCTCTTCTCTCTGCTGTTTGCTGCTTAATAATACGACACATCACCCGATCCTTATGCATAGCGCCATTGACACTGGAAGCGGGGATAAAAATATCCTTTTCTTCTTCATCGAGTACCAAAAAGCCGAAGCCCTTTGGATGTCCTTGAAAGGTTCCTGATATCAAATTAAAGGTTTGTGGTATAGCATATTTACCGCGTTTGGTGCGGATAATTTTACCTGCCTGAATTAATTCACCTATAAGCTCTTCTAGCTCTTTTCGATCTGATGGTGGAACTTGTAGGACCATCATGAGTTCTTTAATCTTCATGGGTACATAACTAGGGTTTTTCATCAATTCTAATATAACTGTTTTTCTTTTACTGGTTGTATTCATTTCTTCTTTCATGGTCATCATCTCTTTTCTTATAGCTATCCCATATAGTATGGGGTAGTTGGTGATGTTTTATTACCATTATTATACCATGTTTAGACAAAATGATTACAAATTTCTTGTGATTATTTGCATTTTTCGCTTAATATAAAAAAGCACCTTACAAGACGGTTCTTGTAAAGTGCTCTCTATTAATTTGCTGGTGCTTCTGAAGCTGGGGCATCAGTAGCTGGAGCTTCTGATGGATTAACTTCGATATTTGCCTCTGGGATGGCATCTGGGCTTACCTCAATATTTGTGGTGCCATCTTCGTTAGTTGTTTGATTGGTTACTGTTGAAGGTACAACAAGTTCTTGCTTTGTGCCACCTTTTGGTGCTGAAGGAAGAAACATTAAAATAAAAGCTGAAACAACTAATGCTGCTGCTGTAATCTTTGTCCACTTTTCGAATTTACCTTCTAAAGAATGTTTTTTGTTTTTATTCCAGTAGGAATCACCGCTTGTCCCTGACCCACCAATTGAACCAAGTCCTGCAGATTTCCCTTCTTGAAGTAAAACAACAACTGTAACTGCAACTGATGCAACTAAAAAAATAACAATTAGAATTATTCTAAGTATTTCCATACTCTAAAGCCTCCTCAAAACCATATGGTATACACATCTTTTCTCATCATATCAGATGTTCATCAAAAAATCAATAAGCTTCATCTCAACTTATTGATTTTTCTACTTTTCTATTTATTTTTTGCAGCGAGCTACTACTGAAATTTATCTAGCAAATAAAATCATACAACCTATGGTAATCAGTTCAAAAATGCTACATACCATAATGGCTTTTTTGGTGCTGACATGGGTTAAAATTTTGTAACCTATAATCATGTAAATAAAGCGTAGTGCTTCTCCTAAAGAGAGCCCAAGTGTAATGCTTGAAAGCTTTGAGGAAGCCGCTAGGGCTTCTGCACTGAAGAAGCTTCCTACGTTTAAAACAGTACGGCTCACACCAAGCATATTTGCTGCAAGGTTATCAATGACCTGAACGCCCAAATAAACGTTATAGCATACTAGCATCATGGTGAAAAGTGATGCAAATTTACATTTATCCTTTGCAATCGCTTTAAGAATTTGAAGGATGATGGTGAGAATAAAGACACTAAAGAAGATACCAATCACGCTTACTAAGCCACTGACAACCAATTTCACCATATACTGTTGGTGAATCATATCTTCCTCAACCCCACCTGTTCTTAACATATCATAAGCCAGTTGTCTAATACTTGGATTAGCATGCTGTAAGAACAGCGTTAATATGGTAAATACAAGTATGCCCACAACAGCAACGCTCATACCTCTAACAGGCTCATGTTCAAAGTTTTCTTCCATCATCTTAGTGGGTGCAATCATACTATTTATAAAGTGCTTATACCATGGTGTCCTTACCCTTGTTTCTTCTTCTATCAAACGCTCACGGTCAACAACCGCAAACCCGCCATCCATGGCGTCTCTTACTGGTACTTCCTGTTCTAACTCGCTCATTTGTCTTTCCTCCCGTAACTATATGTAAACTATTATATGATACTCCCTCTATTTCTTCTATAAAACAAATATCATTATAACCCTCATCTAACTATCTTTCCACTTTTTTTATATAAATTTTATTCTTTATAAAGATGTTATTCATACTATTTTATATTCTACTACATAAAAGTGTATATTTTATGAAAGGGATTATTGCAAAGTGCAATAACCCCTTATTTTATTTAATGCTTATTGGATATTGAAGAAAGATTTCTTTCCTCTAAACTCTGCGATATCTTCAAGTTCTTCTTCAATACGAAGTAATTGATTGTATTTTGCTGTACGGTCTGAACGAGCAGGTGCACCTGTTTTGATTTGTCCTGCGTTAACAGCTACTACAATATCCGCAATGGTACTGTCCTCAGATTCACCAGAGCGATGTGATACAACTGCCGTATAACCAGCTCTGTTAGCCATTTCTATGGCATTAAAGGTCTCTGTAAGGGTACCAATTTGATTTACCTTAATTAAGATGGAGTTTCCGATCTTTTCTTCAATACCTCTTTCTAGAATGGAGGTATTGGTTACAAATAAGTCATCTCCTACAAGTTGAATGCGTTTTCCTAAGCGGTTAGTAAGAAGCTTCCAGCCCTCCCAGTCGTTTTCTCCAAGACCATCTTCAATGGAGATAATAGGGTATTTGTTAACCAAAGCCTCATAGTAATCTACCATTTCTTCTGAGGTACGGACAACCTCCTTGCCTGTCATCTTACTTTCGCCTTTGAAATAGTATTTCTTGTCTGCTTTATTATAGAGCTCAGAAGCTGCTGCATCCATTGCAATAGCAATTTGCTCTCCTGGTTGATAGCCTGCTTCATTAATGGCTTCTACGATAAGACTGAGGACATCATCAGCGGTAGCCAAATCAGGTGCAAAACCACCTTCATCGCCTACACCAGTTGAAAGGCCTTTGCTATTAAGGACCTTTTTAAGGGTGTGATAGGTTTCCACGCACATTCTAAGGGCTTCCTTAAAGGAAGGAGCGCCTACTGGCATAATCATAAACTCTTGAAGGTCAACTGTGTTATCAGCATGTTCCCCACCATTTAAAATGTTCATCATAGGTACAGGTAACACCTTGGCATTGATACCACCTAAATATTGATAAAGGGGCATACTTAAAGCCTGAGCTGCAGCCTTTGCAACAGCCATGGATACGCCCAAGATGGCATTGGCACCTAGCTTTGATTTAGTAGGTGTACCATCTAGCTTAATCATGGTCTTATCGATAGCAGCTTGGTCTAAGGCATTCATCCCAACGATGGCTTCTGCAATAATGTTATTGACATGATCCACTGCCTTCTGTACACCTTTTCCCATATACCTGGACTTATCCCCGTCTCGAAGCTCAATGGCTTCTCTCTCTCCTGTGGAAGCCCCTGAAGGAACAATGGCACATCCCATAAAATCCCCTTCAACAACGACTTCCACTTCAACAGTCGGATTGCCTCTAGAATCTAATACTTCCCTTGCAAATACATCTAAAATTTCAATATAACCTTTCACCAGTCATACCTCCCTTATGTTCATTTGTCCCACGTATTTTTACCAATCTCTGCGCCGTTTATTCACCTTAAATTATCCTCTCCCATAGACCAGTTGTCAAATACTAAAAAGCACATGAATCATCTTTTAATAAAGATCTCTTCATGTGCTTTATTAGCGTATTATTTTACTAATAAGGACTGGCCAGTCATTTCTGCTGGTATTTCCATTCCCATCATTTCAAGTAGAGTTGGCGCAATATCTGCAAGCTTGCCACCTTCTTTAAGGGTAACACCCTCTTTGTAATTCACTAAGACAAATGGAACTGGATTAGTAGTATGCGCTGTAAAAGGCTCATGGTTTGTATAATCCATCATTTGCTCAGCATTTCCGTGATCTGCACAGATAAAGGCATAACCATTGGTTTCTTCAATGGCAGTAATCACCTTACCAACGGCTGTATCCACTGCTTCTATTGCAGCTTTTGCTGCTTGTAAGTCACCGGTATGGCCTACCATATCTGGATTAGCAAAGTTACAAATAATCACATCATACTTGCCACTACGAATCGCTGCATCTAATTTGTCTGAAACCTCTGGAACGCTCATCTCTGGCTGCAAATCATAGGTTGCCACTTTAGGAGATGGGACAAGAATTCTATCTTCTCCTTCATTAGGATCCTCTTCTCCACCATTAAAGAAGAAGGTTACATGGGCATACTTTTCAGTTTCAGCAATACGAAGCTGGGTTTTGCCGTTTTTAGCTAAGTATTCACCAAAGGTGTTTGTAAGCTCTTCTGGCAAGAAGCAAACTTCAGCATTTGGAATGGTAATGTCGTATTGTGTAAAGGTTGTAAAGTTCACACCGATTCTTTCTCTTTTGAACCCATCAAACTCTGGATCACAAAATACTCTTGTCATCTCACGAGCACGGTCTGGTCTAAAATTGAAAAATACTACAGCATCTTCTTTGTTGATGGTAACGGGTTTGCCATTATCTTCAATAACAGTTGGAATAACAAATTCATCGTTTACGTCCTTAGCATAAGAATCTGCAATCACTTGTACTGGATCAGCCGCCACTTCACCTATTCCAAGTGCAATTGCATTATATGCCTTTTCTACACGATCCCATCTATTATCCCTGTCCATTGCGTAATAACGCCCTGACACTGATGCTACTTTACCTACACCTATTTCCTTTGTTTTTGCAACTAAAGCTTCCATGAAACCTTTTGCTGAGGTAGGTGGTGTATCTCTACCATCTAGAAAAGCATGAATATATACTTTCTCTAAACCTTCTTTTTTTGCCATTTCAATGAGTCCATAAAGATGCTCGATATGGCTATGCACGCCACCATCTGATAAAAGGCCAAACAAATGAAGGGCGCTATTATTGGCTTTACAAATAGCCATTGCATTGACTAATGCAGGATTTTTGAAGAAGTCACCATCTTGAATAGCTTTAGTAATACTGGTTAATTGTTGATATACAACACGACCAGCGCCCATATTGAGGTGTCCTACTTCAGAGTTACCCATTTGTCCATCTGGAAGACCTACTGCCATACCACTTGCATAACCTTTTACTGTGGGATACTTCTCCATAATCCTATCAAGATTTGGCTTGTTTGCACCATAAACTGCATTGGCCTCATGATTTTCATTAATCCCAAATCCATCAAGAATAAGTAATAATGTGGTTTGTTTACTCATTTTTGTTCTCCTATCTTGAAGCTTAAATGACCTCTTAATAATTAACGATTGAAGCAAATTCTGGTTTTAATGAAGCGCCACCAACGAGTCCACCATCAATGTTACCCATATTGAAAAGTTCATTGGCATTACCAGCATTTACAGAACCGCCGTATTGTACACGTACTTCATCTGCAACTTCTTTGCCATAAACTTCAGCAACAACTTCTCTGATTGCTTTACATACTTCTTCAGCTTGAGCAGAAGTAGCTGTTTTTCCTGTTCCAATTGCCCAGATTGGTTCATAGGCAATAACAACTTTTTTAGCATCCTCTGGTTTTACATCCTTAAGTGCTACCTTAGTTTGAAGACGTACAAGGTCGATTGTGATGCCTTGTTCTCTTTCTTCTAAGCTTTCACCTACACAAAGAATAGGCACTAAGTTATGCTCGATTGCTTTTAATACTTTTTTGTTCACTGTTACATCAGTCTCTGCAAAGTATTGTCTTCTTTCAGAGTGACCAATGATGACATATTTTACGCCAAGTTCTACAAGCATATCAGGTGCGATTTCACCTGTGTAAGCGCCGCTTTCTTCAAAGTACATATTTTGTGCACCTACAGCGATGTTTGTTCCTTTTACTGCATCAAGTACAGCTGGAAGACATACGAAAGGTGGGCAAAATACAACGTCTACATTTGTTGTATTCACTTGATCTTTTAACTGGGCAACAAGTTCTACTGCTTTAGCTGGTGTCATGTTCATTTTCCAGTTACCAGCAACGATTTTTTTACGCATCTAAAAACACTCCCTTAGTTTAGTTGTATACTATTTATTATCAGCTGCTGCTACACCTGGAAGTTCTTTACCTTCTAAGAACTCAAGAGATGCACCACCACCAGTTGAGATGTGGCTCATTTTATCAGCAAAGCCAAGACGTTTTACAGCATTTACAGAGTCTCCTCCACCTACTACTGTTGTTGCGCCTTGAAGTTCTGCTACTGCAGCACATACTGCAAGTGTACCTTCTGCAAAGTTAGCAAATTCGAATACACCCATTGGTCCATTCCATACAACTGTTTTAGCATCAGCTAAGGCAGCTTTGTAAAGTTCGATGGTTTTTGGTCCAATGTCAAAGCCTGAAAAGCCAGCTTCGATTGTATCTACTACAGCTTTTTCTGTATCATTAGAGAATTCTTTACCTACAACGTGGTCAACTGGAAGTAAAAGCTTAACGCCTTTAGCTTCTGCTTTTTTAACCATTTCTAAAGCGTAATCCATTTTGTCAGCTTCTAATAAAGAGTTACCAACTTCTTGGCCTTGTGCTTTAAGGAAGGTATAAGCCATACCACCACCGATGATAAGTGTATCTACTTTTTCAAGAAGATTGTTGATAACAGCAATTTTATCAGATACTTTAGCACCACCAAGAATGGCTACAAATGGGCGAACTGGTTTTTCTACAGCTTCTCCTAAGAATTTGATTTCTTTTTGCATTAAGTAACCCACAACGTTTTCTTTAGTGAATTTTGTTACACCAACGTTTGAGCAGTGTGCACGGTGAGCTGTACCGAAAGCATCGTTAACAAATACTTCATTATCGCAAAGTGCAGCAAGTTCTTTTGCATAAGCTGCAGCATTGTCATCTTTACCGTATTTTGTTTCTTCCGCTCTGTAACGTGTGTTTTGAAGTAATAATACTTCACCTGGTTGAAGACTTGCTGCAACCTTTTGTGTTTCTTCACCTGTTACTTTAGCATCATCAACAAATTTAACTGTTAAACCTAATCTTTCAGAAAGAGCTGTTGCAACTGGAGCAAGTGAAAGTTCTGGAACAGCTTCTCCTTTTGGTTTACCAAGATGTGAGCAAAGAATAACTTTTGCGCCTTGATCTAATAATTTTTTGATAGTTGGGATAGCACCATCAATACGGTTATAGTTTTGGATAACGCCTTCTTTTAAAGGTACATTGAAGTCACAACGAACAAGTACTTTTTTACCTTGAAGATTTGTTAAATCATCTACAGTTTTTTTGTTTAACATGAGATTACTCCTTTCAAATTTAAATGCTTTTATTTAAATTGCTTTTATTTAAATTGACTTTATCATAAACACCTAAAAAGGTCCGGTCCTATAAGTCTAACCTACAAGACCGGACCCTGATAGGATCTTATACTTACTTAGAATTTAATTAGTTAAGTTCAGCGAAGTATTTGATTGTTCTAACCATTTGGCTTGTGTATGAATTTTCATTGTCATACCAAGAAACAACTTGTACTTGAGAAGTATTGTTGTCAAGGTTAGTTACCATTGTTTGTGTAGCATCGAATAATGAACCGTAAGAAATACCGATTACGTCAGATGATACAAGTTCTTCTTCTGTATAACCAAATGAATCTGAAGCTGCTGCTTTCATAGCTGCATTGATTTCATCTTTTGTTACTTTACCTTCTACAACAGCTGTTAAAATAGTTGTAGAACCTGTTGGAACTGGTACACGTTGTGCAGAACCGATTAATTTTCCGCTTAATGCTGGAATAACTAAACCGATAGCTTTAGCAGCACCTGTTGAGTTAGGAACGATGTTAGCAGCAGCAGCACGTGCTCTTCTGAAATCGCCTTTTCTGTGTGGTCCATCAAGTACCATTTGGTCACCTGTGTAAGCATGAACTGTTGTCATGATACCAGATTTGATTGCTGCTAAGTTGTTAAGTGCATTAGCCATTGGTGCTAAACAGTTTGTTGTACAAGAAGCTGCAGAAATGATTGTATCTTCTTTTGTTAAGATGTTTTCATTTACGCCGAATACAACTGTTGGAAGGTCATTACCAGCTGGAGCTGAGATAACAACTTTCTTTGCACCTGCATCAATATGTGCTTGAGATTTAGCTTTTGTTACATAGAAACCAGTACATTCAAGTACTACGTCTACACCGATTTCTCCCCATGGAAGGTTTTTAGCATCTGCTTCAGCATAGATTTTGATTTCTTTTCCATCTACAACGATAGAAGATTCTTTAGCTTCAACTTTATCTGCTAAAGCATATCTACCTTGTGATGAATCATATTTTAATAAGTGTGCTAACATTGCTGGGTTAGTTAAATCATTGATTGCTACTACTTCATAACCTTCTGCACCGAACATTTGTCTAAAAGCAAGACGTCCGATACGACCAAATCCATTAATCGCTACTTTTACTGCCATTATTGGTTCCTCCTTGAAATAAGTTTCTAATTTTTTTATATTCAAATCGCCAGTGTTAGTATTGACTAAGCACGACGACATGATACCTGTTTCATATTACCATTAATTCTCAAAGAATTCTATGGAAAATGTTAATTATTTAACCTTTTAGCTGTCAAAAGGTCTAAAATTGCTTTTGCTGCTTCCTCATCGATAATCAGATAACCCTCTCCTAAGAGCTGAGTCGTAGCCAAAATGGCTTCTGCCTTACTTGCTCCACCAGCAACAGCAATACGAATAGGAATGTTTTTTGCCATATCTGGGGCTATGCCTATCACTTCAGACCCATAAATAATTTCACCCTCTTGGTTAAAATAATGTCTAAAAGTTTCAGCTACAGCCTTCTTCTTTATTAATAGATTGAGCACTGCTTGGGGTTCTTTACGATGTTTTGCCATTTTTAAGGCATTTCCTATTCCAAATATTATCATATCCGTTTTTGACAACTTATGCAATAATTTTTGTATTTGTGGCTCATTTTTAATCAGCGTAATTGATTGATTGCTTAAATTATCAGGGATTGTAAGTGTCTCATACATGGCAC
>JAEXBC010000127.1 GCA_023457875.1 Bacillota bacterium
CATACTTATATACATTTATTGGTAATTTAACTGATGTGATTAGGATTGTACATGAGATTTCTACATTTAAAACTTTAAAAACACCTGTTTTTGGGGTCTAATCATATATATATAATCTAAATAGAAAATAGAATTTTCTAATAAATATAATCGCTCAAAATGATCCTGAATTTGGTTAATTGAAGAAAAGGAGGTAAGCGTAAAATATCCCTGGACACAGAGTGCCTCAGGGATATGATCGTTAATTGCTTTTTTTGCTGTAACATGACTGTGGTAATACTGCCCATGGCATGTAGTTCTCTAGAAGTTCAGGTCTCTCTTTGAAGTTTATATTGGGTAGTGACTCAAAAATGTACTTCAAGTATTCAAAAGGATTAAGGTTATTGGCCTTCGCTGTTTCTATAATACTGTATGTAATAGCACTGGCTGTAGCGCCTCTTGGTGTGTTTGCAAAAAGAAAGTTCTTTCTTCCTATAACGAATGGTTTGATGCTGCGCTCTGCTCGGTTGTTCGAGATTTCACATCTGCCATCAAGCATATAATTTTGAAGATACTCCCATTGATTTTTGCTATAACCTACGGCTTTTCCGAGTGATGATTGTGGTAATGGATTAACTTTTTGAAGCCATGCTAAATAAGCGTCCCATACTGGCTTTTCCAGTTCTAGTCGCTTAGTATACCTATCTTCTTGGCTTAGTTCTTTCAAGGTACTCTCTATCTCAAAGAGTTTATCACAGTAAGCCTTTCCTACTGCCGCCTGTGAACCTAGTTGTTCAGCCTTAGGTATGGATTTAAGGGCTTCATCATATTTCCTCCTAGCATGTGCTAGGCATCCACAGATGATAATATCTTTAGGAAGTTTATGATAAGCCTCATATCCATCAACATGTAGGTACCCTTTATAAGATTCCAAGAAAAGTTTAGGGTGCTGTGCTGATCTTGAAGGCTGATACTCATACAAGATAATCGGTTTTTCTAAACCATCATTACCTGTCAGATAGAGCCACATATAAGATTTGCTCGTGGCATCTTTCCCGGGTTCTCTTAAAACCTGTAAAGTAGTTTCATCAGCACATAAGATCTCTCGTTTTAGTAACGCTTTCTTGAGCTCTCCGTAAAGTGGCTTAAGCCATTCTAAGGCTGAGGTATTGACCCAGTTAGACATGGTTTGCCTAGATAACTCAATACCATTTCTTTTATAGTCCTGTTCTTGCCTGTAAATAGGCGTGCCTTTAACAAACTTCTCAGTCATGATATGGGCAACTGCAGAAGGAGATGCAATACTTCCTTTTATAACAGGTTCTGGTAAGGTAGACTTAGCAATAGTAACAGCCTCAGCTGTTTTTTCACAGTTGCGACAGCTATAGATAAGCTGAACATGTTCTATGACTTCAACTTGAGCAGGGATTATTTTGAGTTCACGGCGAACTTCTTTTCCCATAGCATGGCGTTTCTCTCCACAATCAGGGCATACTTGTTCCTCTTCAGAGAGTTCATAAATAATGGTTTCAGTAGGAAGGTCCTTTAACATCTCTTCTTTGTGACCTACAGCCTTTTTCCTTTTGTAAGTCACTTCTTCCAGTGTGGGCTCAGGCAAATCTGCTTTTTGAAAGCCTTCAGTTTCATTAAAAACTAAGGCCATTTGATCCTCCAAAGTGGTTTTCTCACTAGAAACTCCAAATTTTTTATGCTGACTAAGGCGGATTTGCTCCTGTAACCAATCCAGTTTATGTTCTAGCATTATAATTTTTTCTTCTTGAGATTTACATTTTTCTTCTAACTGCTTAGTGTATTCAGTTAAATTTTGATGGGAATTTTCTCTTGTTTTCATAGTTATATTATATCATAATATTCAGAAGAACAGAACCAAAAAAGTGAGGAGAAATCACGAATTTTCAATGGTTTAGAGTGGTTTTTTTGACATTAAAAATGATGTTAACACACATCTGATACAGTTATTTTTTGAAGTGCTTTACTTTGATCAATAGCCAAACCTTCAAGGAGCCAACGCAGTTGTTGGGGAGTAATAAGTCTCACCTCATTAGCTGATTTAGGCCATTGAAATTTGCCTTCTTCTAACCGTTTGTATAGTAAGATGAAGCCGTTATCATCCCAAATCAAAGCTTTAATCCTATCCTTTTTCTTATTACAGAAAAGAAATATACTTTTTGAAAAAGGATCTAGTTTAAACTGTTGTGCAACAATGGCAGCTAATCCATCAACGGCTTTTCTAAAATCTGTAGGGCCACAAGCTAAGTAGACTTCATCTGCTACTAAAATATCATTTAGCATAGTGCACCTAATACTTGTAGTACATCTGTAAGGGTTTGTTTATCAAAGTCCTTATTAATCACCACTTTAAAGTTACCTGTTTGAAGCGTAATGGGCTGAGCTGACAGAGAAGATTTTTTTGGATTTTGAATAACCAAAGGTGCCCACTGGGTTTTATCCTCTTGGGAAGAGAATTCTTGCTTATTAAATTTTCTTTTCCAGTAATGGTATTGATCCGGTGAAATAGCATTTGTCTTGCACCATTCCTGAATACTAAGACCACTACTTGTACATGCCATAATATGCCTGTGCCATTGCTCTTGTTTTTCTTTCATTGTCATACTAAATAACCTCCATACATAATTAGTGCATAGAGGTATTATCACATGATCTTAGGTTATTAAGAAGGTGAGCTCTTATTTTACGCTTACTAAAGAGCTAAAGAAACAATCTATAAAAAATCAGTACAAAATTTTCAGGAAAAAATGAACCATTTGAGTGAGGCATGACTCTTTAGTATAGATGCATCTAAGGGAAAGTGGTAGATATTATATCTCTTATGGATCAGATAAAGTGGAGATTACGAAGATATCTAGTGTGCAATGGGACCAAGATGGCTTGAGGTATAATATGATAGCCCTCGAGACAGACTTGACCAGCGACGAAATGCTAAAAATGGCAAGTGAGCTTGTCAAATAACGATAGAAAGACAAGATTCAACTACTCTTTTGCAAAGGGAGTGATGTTGGCATTTCATTTTTTACTGGTTATGGTATGTCAAAATATTCCTATTTCTTTTTAGACATACAGAAACTAGGGATAAGTAAAGTTAGTTTAATGATTGTCGGACTTCTTCTAAGTTATGTATTATTGGGTTATATCGTACTGGCATTTAATTATTTATCACATAAACTATATCTAGTATTATTGCAAAAGAAGAAGAAAACTATATATATAGAAACAGATTATAAAATTACATTTTGACACACAACCTATCAATAACCTGATCACTATTAGAATTTATGTATTTTATGAACGCTTGTACTGCTCTACGGATTTCGTACACACTTTTGTAAAACACATTGTAAATAACAGCGTTTTTTAGCCATTTCCATAAAGCTTCTATTGGATTTAATTCCG
>JAEXBC010000128.1 GCA_023457875.1 Bacillota bacterium
AGATAGAGATGGCTCAGAAAGATTAATGCTAAAATATTACGAATACCTTTTAAAGATAAAAATTTATCTCAAAAATGTTTACAATTTTAAGATTCTCGAAAATATTAAAGATTTTCCCTTAAATACAGATGTTGAACTTTTAAGTTATTATGCTAAAATTGCAGAGAAAATTGAGACACCAAGTAGCCTAAGTAGAGTTGTTCCATATGGAGATCGTTACTATGTGCAAAAGAATAAACCATTTTTTATAAACCAAAATATTTATTACGAAGTTACATTTACAGCAGCAAATGCTAAAGCAAGTAAATTTGATCGAGTAATTGCATTTACCAAGCATGAAATTATAGACAATTATGCGGTAAGGCTCTCTATTCATAGTGATACAATTAATATACTCAATAAAGAAATGTCAATTCAAATTATTGATAACTGGTCAGTGTCTATTCGCCCATGCGAATTTGAAAATTTGTCAGAGGTATTCAGCGTAAGGATGGATATTAGTGCGTCTTCTAGGGAATATAAGGAACTTATGAATTTCCTTACCTCTGTAAGAATGCCGTTAAATGAATTAGTGGAAAGTAATCAAGACTACTTTTCAGATGTAAAGGATAGAGTAACTCAGCATGCGCAGACGACAAAAATATTTAAACTTCTTGAGTGTTGTCGAGTTATTATAGTTAGTAATAGGCCAGGAGATAATGTTATTCGGTATTTGCTTCAAAAAATGAATAATAGGGTTATAAAATTACAATTGAACAACAACCGCTGTGAACATTTATCCAACCTTTATCTTGATTACAAATGCATACCGTTTGACAAAATGCCATATTGTACTTCATTAAGAAATCATAATCCTAGAATTTATGATTTACTTGAATCTATTCCAATAGCCGGACGTGAACATGAATTCTTTGCGAGGTTCATAAAGAACAGAACTGAAATCGAAGGACAGCTTTTTACTTTTCAAAAAGAAATCGAAAATTTCAATGATGTAGAAAACCTAATTCAAAAATATAATAAGTCACTTTATTACAAACATGTCGAACGAAGACTTGAAAGTTATAAAGGATATATTTATATAAAAGGATATGCCGATGATAGCGCAGAAATAATCAGAAGGTTGGAAGAGCTTGCTTCTTCCGGGGTAGGTCAATATACAAACTCTGTAGATTCATGGATAGTACGTGAGGCTTATGATATTGATGATGAAAGTAAAAAGGAAGCACTGAGACAAATGTTCGCCAATTCACATGTTGCGCTAATATATGGGTCTGCGGGTACTGGGAAATCAACGCTGATTAAGCATATTTCTAATTTTTGGGCAGATAAGAAAAAAATATATCTAGCCAATACGCACCCCGCTGTAGATAATATAAGAAGAAGGGTTACTGCAGGGAATAGCGACTACAAAACAATAGCAAAATTTTTATCTAAAACAAACAAAGACACAATTTGTGATCTGCTTTTTATAGATGAGTGTAGCACATTAAGTAACGCTGACATGCGCAGAGTACTGGAAAAGGCCAACTTTAAGTTGCTTGTTTTAGTTGGGGATATTCACCAAATTGAGTCAATTTATTTCGGCAACTGGTTTAGTATTGCTCGAAAGTTTATACCAATAACCTCTATTTCAGATTTGAAGCATCCATACAGGACTAAAAATGCGGAACTTCTTACAGTGTGGGATAGGGTTCGCAATATTGATTCTGCGATTTTGGAGCCGCTTGTGAAGAATAAATTTACGACTAGATTGGATGAGTCGATTTTTGAACATCCTGGGGCCGGGGAGATTATCCTTTGTCTTAACTATGACGGGCTATATGGAATCAATAACATTAACTGCTTTCTTCAGAATAACAATCCGAACGATGGGGTCCTTTGGGGAGTAAATGTATACAAAATTGGAGATCCGATATTATTCAATGAATCCAACATATTCTCGCCACTTATTCATAATAACTCCAAAGGAAGAATTGTGGATGTACGTCCTGAAGAAGAGAGAATATGGTTTAATATTGAATTAGATGAATCAATTAATGAAATTGATGTAAGTGATTATTACTTTGAACTTATTGGTGAATCCGCAGAAGGAAATTCCATCATTTCATTTAGTGTTAATAAATATCGTAGCACAGATGAAGATGATGATGATAATGATTCAACAGTAATTCCGTTCCAAGTAGCCTACGCAATTTCAATTCATAAAGCGCAGGGCTTGGAGTATGAATCAGTCAAGATAGTTATTGCAAACGAGACTGAAGAACATATTACACATAATATTTTTTATACAGCAATTACACGTGCAAAGGAGAAATTAAAAATATATTGGAGCCCAGAGACAGAAAAATCTGTTCTTGAACGTTTGAAAGTAAAAGATTTAAATAGGGACGCGACTTTGTTGGCACAGATGTTCTCGCTGCCTATGCTGTAAAACGATTGTTGTTTTTTATGTGATGATATTAATAGATGTTTTTACTTGAGCTGTTTATGCGTTTTGAGAACAACAGAATTGCAAATATTCATTTCTGGATAAATTGTTAAGTCTAAAAAGTCGATAATATTAAATACAAAATTAAAAAAGAAAAAACATCCCTCAAAAGTGGAGTTGATGCAGTAAGAATTTCTATAGAATACCATATTCATCAATGAAGGCGTAGAAGTTTATCATAATTAAGAGGTGGTATAGCAAATTTTAAGTCGCTATACCACCTCTTTTTATTCATCTACATCGAGAGGACCTGTTCGCTCTAGGTTTAAGGCTTTAAGTAGTGCGTAATGTACACCATAGATAGAATTTAGTTTGACCTTTGGTTCCAAAAGGTGGACTTCTCGTTCACGGTAACAAAACCTTATAAAGTCTTTATTGTCTCTGGTTTTATCATAATAGCATATCATGTTTAAATCATAAAGCAATTGCAAAAAATCATCACATGATGAAACTGAGCCAACAGGAGACATGTTTCTTTTGGAAATTTCTTGTATGTATTTAGTGTAAATTTTTGTATAATCATCATACGAAAATCTAGACTGTCCATTAAGAAGTTGAAAGAAAAAAATTATTGAAGCAAAACCTTCTGTAGAAAATTTGTGTAGGCACCAGTCACGAGCTTCATCAATATAGTAATTTGAAATTTCGTTTTGTGTGTCATTGTGGGTGAAACTGTTTAAATCGGATTTTAAAGATAAATTATTACATCTATCTTGAATCGCTTTCATAATGGAAATTAAATCTCTGGGCCTTGAAAGAGAAAGTCGGATACAGTTTATAAAGGAGTCATCATGAGGCCGCTTAGACGGGTTGGCGCTATCCGTAAACCATGGAAAGTAATAATCCCAATAATCATCTTGCGGGAGGCCTTCATTATCGTATGAGAGTAAATTATTGCATAAATTGAATAGGGCGGAATTCCTATAATTCTCATAAGTAGTTCGCCAGTCCAAAAGAACACCATTGTCACGTACTTTATTTGCTTGATTATGCAAAGAAAGATCAGAAAGCATATCTGTTCTAATTGATAATAAAACTTTTAAAAACCCCTGAGATTCAGGCATGCTTCTAAACACAGATGTGTTAACTTCCCATATGGCATTTGCTAGGCCTTGAATGCAAGAGTTATACTCTCCATCCGAAAAATCGTCGACTCTTATATCGATGCTGTCTATAAATAGAAATTTATTTTTTTTGATTTTGAGCCGAGAAAAAGCTGAAGAAAAACGTCTTTCCATAGTTAAAAGGTTGTTCTGAAATTTTTTTAATGTTTCTTCATTACCAGTATGATGACTGATGGATGATGCTAAACTATTTTGTAAATTTAAGGCATCAAAGCTTATACCTGCGGAATTTGCACAAGCTTCATCAAAAATATATTTAAAAGATGTCGAAATTTCTGGAATAAACGCATTATCATAATAGTCATTGATGCTTTCATGCAATTCTTCGAGCTGCGCAGACCTTCTCGGACCAAACGCGGCGATATCTTCTTTTTTAATCAAAGTGGCCATAATCATTAGCAAGATAATCTTCCATACGCGAGAATAATCGGAGAGTTGCAAAAATCCTAAATTACGCAGATTCATAAAAATTTTATAATCAGTAGATTGTAGATTAACTATTTTAGATTGTGTGTTCTTGTATTC
>JAEXBC010000129.1 GCA_023457875.1 Bacillota bacterium
ATCCCAATAAAACCATTTTAAACATTCAAGAAGACGTATTTATTCCCATAGCTTATTTGGACAAGCTAGGAATTATAGCAATCTATTATTATGAAAATAAGCAATGTATTCTAGCTCTGCCTCAAGTAGAAGGAAGTTTAACTTTAAAGCAAGGGGAAGGCATCGTGGAAGCTACCTTATGTGATGAAGAGGTGATGAGGATTAAATACCAAATAAGTGATGGGATAACAAGGATAAGTCTTAAAAATTTAAGTGAGATCTATTTCTTTAAGTATAAGCTTCATGATAAGACGGTCATGATTAAGCTATAAACTAAGAAAGCATCTAAAGCCAAAATACTTTAGGTGCTTTTTCGATTGATACCTTGATAATGCAAGGAAGTAAAGATAAAGTCAGTTATTACACAAAGCATCATAATAAAACCAGAAACAGGCCAAACAGGTAGTAGCCAATGATAGAAGTGAGCAATAATTGGATGAATCCATCTAACTAGGATGATGGATAGAATAATCCAATAGCAGGAAAATTGTAAACAGACATAACCGTTGATATGGTAAGGTTTATGGCTGTAATCCCAATAGTGTAGATTAAAGACATGCTCTAGGTATACAGCAGATAGATACTCAATAAGTGTAGGCACTAAGAAGGTAAAGAGCAAAAAGAGTTTCCAAGGTACATGAGTATACAGCAAAATAAGCAAGGCTCCAGCAAACCCATACATAGGTTTGATGGGAAGGATAAGGAAATTTGATTTTAAAAATGAGCCGCTTGTAATTAGATTAAACAGTCCTTCAATAATCCAACCCATAAAGCTATAGACTAGGAAATTAAAGAGACATTCACGTATGAGTTCCATTATTCACCATCCATAAGTATAAGATAATATTAGTATGGGTAAATAAAAAAAAATAATACGAAAGTTAATAAAAAGGATGTTAATAGGCAAAAAATACCACACTTAGCTATCTTAGTATGCGTTATAGTGATATAATTAAGGATAGACTAACAAAAAATGAGCATGAGTAGGTGAACAAATGGTAGAAAAGGATTTCTTGCCAATTTGCAAGGAAGATATGGAAAAAAGAGGTTGGCAGCAATGTGATTTTGTGTTAGTCACAGCTGACGCTTATATAGACCATCATAGTTTTGGAACAGCAATTATTTCTAGAGTTTTGGAACACGCAGGTTACAAGGTGGGTATTATTGCACAGCCAGATTGGAAAGATACAAAGGATTTTATGAAGCTGGGTAAGCCCCGTTTAGCTTTTTTAGTGAATGGCGGAAATATGGACTCTATGGTGAATCACTATACAGTTAGTAAACGGCTACGAGAAAAGGATATGTATTCACCTGGTGGAAGAATGGGATTACGCCCTGATCGTGCCACAATTGTCTATTGTAATAAAATTAGAGAGGCTTATAAAGAGGTTGATATTGTTATCGGCGGGATTGAAGCAAGTTTAAGGCGTTTTGCACACTATGATTACTGGAGTGACAAGGTACGTAAATCTATTCTAGTGGATAGTGGTGCAGATTTATTACTCTATGGTATGAGCGAAAAGCAAATTGTTAAGATGGCTGAAGCCCTTAATGATGGGCTAGCAGCTAAATACATTCGTTATTTGGATGGAACTTGTTATGTGGCTTCTAGTTTAGAAGAGGTATTTGAATACCGACTTCTGCCCTCTTACAAGGAAGTATGTGAAGATAAAGTTAAATATGCCGAGGCTTATAAGATTCAAGAGGATGAACAGGATCACGTAAGGGGACAAACCTTAGTTCAAGAACATAATGGTAAATTCTTAGTACAAAATAAGCCTGAAAAGCCCCTAGTTCGAGAGGAGTTGGATGAGGTTTATGCTTTACCCTATATGAAGAATTATCATCCTATCTATGAAAAGGATGGGGGCGTACCAGCTATTGAAGAGGTTAAGTTTGGTTTGGTAAGTTCAAGAGGCTGTTTTGGAAACTGCTCATTTTGTGCGATTACCTTGCATCAAGGACGTGTGGTAACAAGTAGAAGTCATGAATCTCTTATAGAAGAAGCCACACAAATTACACAGTTACCAGATTTCAAGGGATATATCCATGATGTGGGAGGTCCTACTGCAAACTTTAGACAGGCGGCTTGCGCAAAACAATTAGAAAAAGGTGCTTGTAAAGAAAAACAATGTTTGACACCTCATCCATGTAAGGCAATGCACATTGATCATGAAGAATATTTACAGCTTCTTAGAAAAGTGAGAAACATTCCAGGTGTCAAGAAGGCTTTTGTGCGTTCTGGAATCCGATATGATTATGTGATGGCAGATAAAAAGAACGATGCATTTTTTGAAGAGCTAGTTGAGAATCATGTAAGTGGGCAATTGAAGGTTGCACCAGAACATATCTCAAAAAATGTACTAGCCTACATGGGTAAGCCCTCAGGTAAAGTTTTTGACGCATTTTGCGATAAGTTTTATGAGATTAATAAAAGGCTAGGAAAGAAGCAATATATCATTCCTTATTTGATGTCTAGTCACCCAGGGAGTACTTTGAAGGATGCAGTTGAGCTGGCTGAATATTTAAGAGATATTCATTATCAGCCAGAGCAAGTTCAGGATTTTTATCCTACGCCAGGAACCTTATCTACAGCTATGTTTTACACGGGACTCGATCCTAGAACGATGAAAGCGGTCTATGTTCCTAAAACAAAGAAGGAAAAAGCGATGCAGCGGGCACTCTTACAATATCGCAATCCTAAGAAATACGATATTGTCTATGATGCTTTAGTTGAAGCGGGCAGGCAGGATTTGATAGGCTATGGACCAAAATGTCTTATTCCACCTAAGAAGCAGATGTTTTCAAAAGACAAAGCAAAGGGAGAAAAAAAGGACTCATTAAAAGGAAAAGAGCAACACAAAAAAAGTCCAAAAGCAAATCAAAAGACAAATCATAAGACACTCACAAATCCTAAATCAAAATTAGTGTCAAAAAAGAAACGAGACAATAAAGCAAAAAGCAAGTGAAAAAATCAATTATCAATTAAATTATAAAGGATAAGTAGGAATTTCAAAAGTTTAAATAATAAAGATAAAGTCACTTTTAGTAGTATGCTGAGAGTGACTTTGTTTGATTTAATTTATAAAAGGAATGTG
>JAEXBC010000130.1 GCA_023457875.1 Bacillota bacterium
GTAGCAGATATTAAGAAAGATGAACCAGCTATGCCAGGTGGCGGTATGGGTGGCATGGGCGGAATGGGAATGATGTAATTCGCCCCAAAGTGACATAACATAAAAAGCTGTAGATAGTGATTATCTACAGCTTTTTGATATTTAAGTAATTAGAAGAGACCAAATGCCCCACAGCCTAAAACCACAAAGGCAAAGATGATGCGGTAAATGGCAAAGACCTTCATCGGTTTCTTTTGAAGGTAAGCAATAAAGGAGCCAATGACTGCTAGTGCCACCAAGAATGAAACCACAAAGCCAATACCCAGTGCAAACCATTCGGTTAATTGAAGTGTACTCTGGGCTTTAAGAATATTAATCAGGGCTTGACCAAACATGACAGGAATGGCTACGAAGAAGGAATACTCAGCAGCAGCCACAGTAGATAGACCAGCTACCCAACCACCGATAATCGTTGAAGCTGAACGTGACATACCAGGAATCACAGATAGTACTTGAAAGAGGCCTACAATAATGGCCATTTTAGCAGTGATTTTCGTATCAGATAAAGTTGTTGTTTGTTTATTGCGAAGCTTGCTTTCTGCGTAGAGCATCCAAAGACCACCTATAAATAGGGCACAAGCAACGACTAATGGATTAAATAGCTTCTCTTCAATTAAATCGTCAAAGGGAATACCAATGGCAGCAGCAGGCACGCAAGAGATAGCCACCATAAGCCAAAAGTATAAACCACTCTTTTCAAAACTACAGTCTTTGTTTGGAATTAAATGAACCACTGTATCCAAGATTTTTTTGCGATATAATACCAGAACAGCTAGTATAGCCCCTAACTGAATAACCATAATAAACATATTTGAGAAGTCTTTATTTTGGGATAGCTTTAAAAGGTTATCAAAAATAATGAGGTGTCCAGTAGAAGAAACAGGTAAAAACTCAGTTAGTCCTTCTACGACGCCAAGAATGGCAGCTTTAAGTGCAAATAATAAATCCAATTTTAATTTCGCCTCCTATATTTTTGTTTATACTATTTATATATTACTACTTTATACTAGTTTATGAAAACAAGCTATTAAATTATTATTAAAATACATAGGATAGCGGGATGAATTAAACAAGAAACATTGAAAAAATATCTATTTTATAGTATTTTTAATATAGGGAATAAGTGAAAAGGAAGGGTAGAAACTATGGCAGATGTATTTAAAGAATATCTTATTAAGCAAAAAAAGACATCTATGGATTACTTAGCACAGATTGGATTAGTTATAGCAGCTATTATTTTAGTTGTTGCAGCCTTTTTATTAGGTGGTGATTTTCTCGGACCTATTGTAATCATTGGTGTTGTCTTTGGAACAGGTTTTTTGATGAGCAAATTCAGTAGGGAATATGAATATATCTTAACGAATAATGAACTTGATATTGATGTCATCTATAATCGCAATAGAAGAAAAAGAGTGATGACCATAGACATGAAAAAAATTGATATCATGGCAAGCATTACAGATAAGAATCATCAAGCTGAGCTTCAAAAAGGTGTTAAGCTAATCAATGCAAGCGACAATAATAATGATGCATCTACTTATGCTATTATCACGCAAAATCCTGAAAAGGGAGCATGCAAAGTACTTATTTCACCAAATGAACAGTTCTTAACGAGCTTATATAAGCAGGCACCTAACAAGGTTTTTAAATAAAGAGGATTATAATGAAATAGTGGTTAAAATATAAGCGTATTAAATGATAATGATGCTTAAAAATGGTTATTATACACAAGAGGTATAATAGCCATTTTTTTAAGTGTAAAAGGATAGTAAATATATTTTAGCCAATAGATTTCGGAAAATAACCAGAGATATTGACAAAATCCACAAGGTTTCTCAGGATGTCCGTCACAGCTTGACAATCCATGAAAAAATATGATAAAGTGTACAAAATATATAAAGTGTACAATATGTAATAATGGCGTTATAACGTTCGCGTTTTGAGATGTTACCAAAATCATAAACATAATTTTAGGAGGAAGTCATGGCAAAAATTTTAAAGGAAGGAATCACCTTTGATGATATCCTGCTCGTACCTAACTATTCTAATGTTTTACCAAAAGAAGTGTCTTTATCCACAAAGCTTACTAAAAGTATTACCTTAAATATACCTTTGGTAAGTGCAGGAATGGATACCGTTACAGAATCTAAGATGGCAGTTGCTATTGCTCGTCAAGGTGGAATTGGTATTATTCATAAGAATATGTCGATTGCAGAACAGGCTGAAGAAGTAGATAAAGTAAAACGTTCAGAAAACGGCGTTATCACTGATCCTTTTTCTCTTTCACCTGAGCACTATGTATATGAAGCTAATGAACTGATGGCAAAATACAGAATATCAGGTGTACCTATTACTGAAGGTACCAAATTAGTTGGGATATTAACCAATCGTGACCTGCGTTTTGAAACAGACTATAATCGTAAAATTAAAGAAGTGATGACCAGCAAAAATCTTATTACAGCTCCAGAAGGCACTAATCTTCTAGAAGCCAAAGCCTTGCTAGCTGAGCATCGTATTGAAAAATTACCATTAGTAGATAGCGAGGGCAATTTAAAAGGTCTCATTACCATTAAAGATATTGAGAAGGCTATTATGTATCCTAATGCGGCAAAAGATGGACAAGGTCGCCTTTTGGCAGGAGCAGCAGTTGGTGTGACAGCAGACCTTCTAGACCGTGTAGACGCCTTAGTTAAGGCAAAGGTGGATGTTATTACAATTGATACAGCCCATGGTCATTCACAAGGCGTATTAGATGCTGTTAAGCTGGTAAAGGCTAAATATCCAGCATTACAAATTATTGCGGGAAATGTGGCAACACCAGAAGCGACAATCGCACTGATCGAAGCAGGTGCAGATTGTGTTAAGGTAGGTATTGGTCCTGGTTCCATCTGTACCACCCGTGTTGTGGCAGGTGTGGGTGTTCCTCAGATCACAGCTGTTGAAGACTGTGCAGCTGCTGCAGCGCCTTATGGCGTACCTATCATTGCTGATGGTGGTATTAAATATTCTGGAGATTTAGTAAAAGCAATAGGCATGGGTGCTAGCGCATGTATGATGGGCTCCATGTTAGCAGGCTGTGAAGAAAGTCCAGGAGAAATTGAATTATTCCAGGGTAGAAAATACAAAGTATATAGAGGAATGGGTTCTATTGCGGCTATGGAAAAAGGAAGCAAAGACCGTTATTTCCAAACAGATGCTAAAAAATTAGTGCCAGAAGGCATTGAAGGACGTGTCGCTTATAGAGGTTACCTTGCAGACACCATATTCCAAATGATCGGTGGTCTTCGTTCAGGTATGGGATATGCTGGCGCCCACTCTATCCCTGAATTACAAGAAAAAGCAACTTTTGTAAAAATCACAAGTGCAGGACTTAAAGAAAGCCATCCACATGATGTGCAAATTACAAAAGAAGCACCAAACTATAGTATTGATTTTTAAAAAATAGGATATAGATAGCTTACAGACAGAGGATGCTTTTAGGAGGAAAAAGTATGAACCATGAATTGGTAATCGTTCTTGATTTTGGTGGACAGTACAATCAGCTTATTGCAAGACGTGTTAGAGAAAGTAATGTATATTGTGAAGTACATCCTTATAGTATAAGTTTAGATACCATTAAACAAATGAATCCAAAGGGGATTATTTTTACTGGCGGACCCAATAGTGTGTACGCAGAGGATTCACCCCTTTACGATAAAGCAATCTTTGAGCTAGGCATTCCAATACTAGGGATTTGTTATGGCTCTCAGCTTGTGGCACACCTTTTAGATGGTAAAGTAGCCACAGCACCAGTAAGTGAGTATGGAAAAACGCAGGTTAATGTGAATACAGCTTCAAGGCTGTTTGAAGGCGTATCACCTTCTACAATTTGCTGGATGAGTCATACAGACTATATTGAGAAGGCACCAAATGGATTTACCGTAACTGCACATACCCCAGTATGCCCAGTTGCAGCAATGGAAAATGTAGAAAAAGGCTTATATGCCGTTCAATTCCATCCAGAAGTCATGCATACGCAAGAAGGAACAAAGATGCTTTCCAACTTTGTTCACAACATTTGTGAGTGTCAGGGCGATTGGAAAATGGATTCCTTTGTAGAAACCAGTATAGAAGCTCTTCGTAAGAAAATAGGAACAGGAAAAGTATTATGCGCACTATCAGGAGGCGTAGATTCTTCAGTAGCCGCTGTTATGCTATCTAAAGCAATCGGCAAGCAGCTTACCTGCGTATTTGTAGATCATGGTTTACTTAGAAAAAATGAGGGGGATGAAGTAGAAGCAGTATTCGGTCCAGAGGGACCATATGATCTTAACTTTATCCGTGTTAATGCACAAGATAGATTCTATGAAAAGCTAAAGGGTGTAGAAGAGCCAGAAGCCAAAAGAAAAATCATCGGTGAAGAATTCATCCGTGTATTTGAAGAAGAAGCTAAGAAGATTGGTTCTGTAGATTACTTAGTTCAAGGCACAATCTACCCAGACGTGATTGAAAGTGGACTTGGCAAATCAGCAGTTATAAAATCACACCACAATGTAGGAGGACTTCCTGATTGTGTAGACTTTAAAGAAATTGTTGAGCCTTTACGCCTTCTATTCAAGGACGAAGTACGTAAAGCAGGTTTAGAGCTAGGCATCCCTGAATATCTTGTCTTTAGACAACCTTTCCCAGGTCCAGGTCTTGGCATAAGAATCATTGGTGAAGTCACAGCTGAGAAGGTAAGAATTGTACAGGACGCAGATGCCATCTACCGCGAAGAAATAGCCAAAGCAGGCATCGACAAAGGTATAGGCCAATACTTTGCCGCCCTTACCAATATGCGCTCAGTAGGTGTTATGGGAGATGAAAGAACCTATGACTATGCCATAGCCCTAAGAGCAGTCACAACAAGTGACTTTATGACAGCAGAATCAGCGGAGCTTCCATGGGAAGTCCTTGGCAAGGTCACAACAAGAATAGTGAATGAAGTTAAAGGGGTTAACCGTGTCATGTACGACTGTACAGGAAAACCACCAGCAACGATTGAGTTTGAATAGTACCGCAAAAGCCTGAAACCTAGTAAAATTAAGGGTTTCAGGCTTTCTTTATGCCTTCGTAATACAATTTTTTAATAGGATTTATCTTGCAGATGTATATGGTGAAGTACAGATGTATTTGAAAACTAAGTAATTGAAAGCTATCTGTAGGTGTTAAAATTTATAGAAATTAAATGAATGATTGAAATATTCAAATAAATATTGTATAATTAGATGTTGTACAGGGTAAATTTGCTTAAATATTTTGTTAAAACTAGGCAATGCCACAAGTAACACAAAAATGTGAGAATCTGTGGTATATCTTTTGATGTATCACCACATACGAAAGAATTTTTTAGGAGGATATTTTAATGTATCTTATAGATTTTTTTAAGCGAATGACTAGAAAGTCTAATATTCCAGTACTTATTTATTTGGTATTGAACATTTTTGTCATTGCAGGAATCATTAGTTTTGTTTTGGGTGGAGGCACAATGCCATTTTGGCAGGCTTTATTAATAGGCATTGTGTTATATACTATTTCACTTTTGATAGCGCTTTCACCTATTGGAGAATGGATTTTACGAATTGAAACAGGATGCAAAAAAATTAAAAGGGTTGAGCAGATTAATTTCATCGAACCGATTTTTCGAGAGGTATATGATAAAGCGAAAAAACTGGATCCGTCTATTCCAGATAATGTTCAGCTATATATAAATACAGATGAAGATCCAAATGCATTTGCAACAGGAAGAAAGACAATCTGTGTTACAAAGGGAATGTTACATATGCCAGAAAATCAGATTAAGGCAACACTTGGTCATGAGTTTGGACATCTTGCAAATAAAGATACAGATTTAATCCTTGTAGTATCTGTAGGTAACCTTATTGTTTCAGCTTTTATTTTGGCAATTAGATTGGTTATTGATTTCTTCCACCTTATATTTGGTTTGTGTGCTATTTTTATTGGTGGATCGGAAGGTGCTATTGCAGCAATCATAAATGCTATTTATCATGCTATGATTACCGCAATTGTTGCAGGTCTTACATGGGTATGGACAAAGATAGGTGCTCTTCTTGTTATGAAGGCTAGCCGTGCTAATGAGTATGAAGCAGATGAATTTGCATTTAATCTCGGATATGGAAATGAATTGTGTATTCTTTTAGATTCAATTAGCGGCTCTCTTACAAAAGGTCTTTTTGCAAGCTTAGCAAGTAGTCATCCAGATAAAGATGATAGAATTGCAAAGCTTCAGGAGTTAGGTGCAACATATAGAGCTTCTTACGGAGCAAGATAAAAAGATTATTATCAGAAACATAATTCTATATGCGATGTATTGCGCTAATTGTCAGAAATACCCACATAAATGCATTAACTATGCGATTGCTTCAGAAAATGAGAAATGCATTGTTTCTTTTCGACAGAAATTATTGAGAAAAGAAAACTGCTTTTAGATACTGCAAGG
>JAEXBC010000131.1 GCA_023457875.1 Bacillota bacterium
TTTTTCATATACGCAGAATCACCATCTATTTTTGTCGCATTTTCTAATTTGGTATTAGAAAATGCAGCATGCGAATTAGTGTGAGTAGAATCTGCTGTTGTGCTGATAGCCAGAGAATCTTGCCCGAAGCTAGTAGCTGATATTATTAAACTGAATATGAGGCATAATATTTTTTTCATAACACTATATTTCTCTCTTTTTAATGTTTTATCGAATTTTCCATTTTACTTATTACTTCAATGGAAGATGAATAGACTTTGTCCATAGCTTGGTTCTCATCCCCAGGAGCAAAACGAGCAAATTCACATTCGTTCAAAGCGTTTAGGAAGTCACGGATCAACTCTTCATCTACGCCATGCTTAATAAGCTTTTCTTCAATATTATCTTTGGTCAAACGAGAAACCGGTATGTTCAGTTTGTCACTAATATACCCCCACAGAGCTTTTAAAACTTCATCATAGAAAGATTCTTTTTTATTCTCAGAAAGTAATTTTCCAGCTAGTTTCATGCGCTTAATCGCTACTTTGTTAGCCTTTTTAGTACGTACTTTCGCAACATTAGCATTAGCTGCGGCCTGCTTGCGGTATACAATGAAGAAAATAACAAAAGCAATAGCCGGTATAATATAGAGTAACCAATAGCCAATTGAACTATAGAAGAAACTTCCCTTAGGTGCTACTTGGACATCTCCCTGTTTAATGAATCTGATATCTTCACCCAGGACTTTCAGATCTTCTTTATTGGTAAAGTTAGCAATAACTTGATCAGCATTGCCAGCTCCCTTTTCTATGTTTACTACATACTCTTCAGTTTTTAAGGTTTTGTAGGATTTGGAGCGAATATCAAAATAACTAAATGAAATTCCTGGTATTTTGAAAGTACCGGCATGCCGGGGAATCGCTAAATATTCAATAACTTTATTCCCAGATAATCCCTCTCGGGTAAGTCTGACTTGATTATCAACTTTGGGATCATAAACTTCAAAGTCTTCTGGAAATTTAATTGTCGGATTAGAAATCAGCTTTAAGTTTCCGGTACCAGATATCGCCAGTTTTATAGTTAAGGCATCGTTTGTCTTTAAGTCTTTATTATTAATGGAAGAAGTAATGTTGAATTCTCCGACACCACCCGAAAAATCAGCTGGTTTACCAGCAGGAAGTGCATTAACATTTATGGCAATTTTAGGAGTCGAAATATTCTTTTTAGCTTCAACAACGTTGCTTCCTCCATTGAAAAACGCATCGAATGGATCTGCGTTTTGAACAGCCTTTCTTACAGTAAGTTCAAACTGTGCCGGGTCTATAAATAATTTGCCCGACTGTTGAGGGAAAAGTACAAACTGCCGGTAGATAGTACTGTAATAATTACGTCCTTTATAATGCTCTGGAGTCCATTTGGCATTATTCGACATCTCTATTTCTTGAGAATGAAAACCTTTAAAATCGGGCAATTTAGCATTGTTTAATTGCATGTCATGCTCTCTCGTATAAATCTTGTACGTCAAGACAAAGGCTTCTTGTTCATAGACGGATGTCTTGCTAGCTGTTGCTGTGACAAACAAATCCTGGGAAGACGTATTATTGCCTGATGAAGCTCGGTTAGACGACGAACCATCAGAGCTACTTTGTCCACTTGATTGATCTTGTGGCAAAACCTTCACCCTTACGGAGTTAGATACCATTTGGTTACCATCGGCTATAATTGAGGCTCCAGGAATAGTAAACTCGCCGGTAGCATTTGCCATTAAGATATAAGTAAACGTTATGCTACTAGTTGAAGATACGTTTCCATTGATTATTTGTGTACTACTTTGTTGTGAACGACTAGGGCCCATCAACACATCAAAGCCCTTGATAGATGGGGCTCGAAAGTCTTTCACTTTCTGTGTTGTTATTGTATAAGATAATCTGAATTGATCGCCTGTTACAACTGCATCGGGTGCAGATGCAGTAAATGTCACCTTATCGGCAAATGCGTAGGTGCTTATTGCTATCAATCCTATCAATAAAACAATCAGTTTTCTCATTGCTTGAATTTTTATCATCTACTATTCTAATATTTACCAGTCTTTTTCCAAACGTCCGCCTTGTATTACTCTCTGTTGCTTTTTCACTTTGTCCTGCGTATCTTTTTCATCTTGCATTACAGAATTAAGTAATTGCTCAGCATTTTCTTTAGACATCTGATTGTCTTTCTTTTCAGGTTTGGGTGGTTGTTGTTCTTCTTTCTTGTTGTCTTTCTGTTGTTCGTTTTGTTTGTCCTTATTTGGATCGTCTTTTTTATCCTGCTTTTGATCTTTATCTTGGTTTTGGTCTTGTTGTTGCTGTTGATCTTTTAATAGCTTTTGTGCAAGAGCCAGATTATATCGAGTTTCATGATCAGCAGGATTATTTCGTAGAGACATCTTATAAGCTTCTACCGCTTTAGCATAATCTTTAGCCGCCTGAAAAAGCACTCCCATATTGTGGTAAATATGAGCTTGTTTGGCCTTATCCTTCTCAATATTACTTGCAGCAACATATTGTTCCATAGCTTCTTTAAACTTTTGTTGTTGCGAAAGCGTGTTTCCAAGATTATACATCGATACAGTTGACTTTGGATTAACTTCCAAAGCCTTGCGATAGTTTACTTCTGCTTCTATAAAGGTGCTATCGTTAAAGAGCCGATTGCCTTTACGAATATAGTCTCTCTCTGCTTTTTGGGCGGCTACATTAATTGTAAAGATTAATAAGATAGCCGACAGAATATATTTACAGCTTGATATATACATGGTTATTTTTTATTTGAAAAGAGATGAATGTTTCTAAATAGCGGATTCTTCCGTTCTAAAATCAACATTTCGATCAATAATAATACTAAAATGATCCAAGCTATTGCTTGAAATTGTTCATTGTACTCTGTATAGACCTTCGATTCAACATCAGCTTTAGACATTTTGCTTATTTCTTGGCTAATTGCTTTTTGAGCTGAGTTTGTATTGTCTACACGCACATAAATACCTTTTCCCTCTTTAGCTATTTCCTGGCACATTCCTTCATCAAGTCGGGTTACAATTACGTTACCTTCGCGATCACGTCGATAATCATTGCTACCTTCAATAGGAATTGGGGCACCATCAGGCATACCTACTCCTAAAACACTTACCTGAATAGCTTTCCCGGCAGCATCTTTTGCGGCTTCTACTGCCCCTCCTTCATGATTTTCACCATCAGTGATTACGATAATAGAGCGCCCCACCCCTTCTTGCGGAGTAAAACTGCGAGTTGCCAAACCTATAGCTTGGCCAATAGCGGTTCCTTGTTTTGAAATAAGCGAAGGAGATATAGACTCAAGAAACATTTTGGCAGAGATATAATCACTGGTAATAGGCAGCTGAGTGAAAGCATCACCGGCAAATACAATCAAGCCTACTTTATCATTATCAAGCTCATCTACTAATCGTGAAACAAGTCTTTTAGATTTTTCTAAGCGACTTGGTTGGACATCTTGTGCGAGCATTGAATTTGAGATATCCAATGCTATGATGACTTCTACTCCCTTACGCTTAACTGTTTCAAGCTTAGAACCGAATTGCGGGCGAGCTAATAAAACCGTAAACAACGCTATGGCCGCAAAAATAATCCAAAATTTTATATCCGGTCGATATTTAGAGACATCGGGCATCAATTGTGCAAGTAGTGTCGGATCTCCAAAACTACGGATTGCTTTCCTTCTCCTATAATTAGATAAAAGATAGAAAGCTGCTATTATAGGTAATAGCAACAATAAGTATAAATATGTAGGTTCTTCAAATCGAAACATCTTATTTCTTTTTTATATATTACACTTTTCAACCAATAAAAGATTAAGCCTGTTTAAGGTATCTTTTTAAGTATGGAGTTACGTAATAACACTTCCAATAAAATACAGAGAAAAGCAGCAAGAGCAAACCATTGGTACTCTTCATCCCGTTTACTGTATTCTTTGACATTGAGTTTTGTTTTTTCCAGTTTATCTATTTCCTCATAAACCTCTTTTAGCTTAGAATTACTAGTTGCTCGAAAATAGTTTCCGTCTGTAGTTCCTGCAATTTGAGTCAATGTTTTTTCGTCAATTTCCACAGGCAAATTGATATATTGCACAGTATTTCCTACAGGGTAAGGATAAGGAGCCATACCATTTGTCCCTACACCAATTGTATATACCCGGATGCCAAAACTTTTAGCTATTTCAGCAGCGGTCAATGGAGAGATGTCTCCTTTATTATTGGTCCCATCGGTTAGTAGGATAATAACTTTAGACTTAGCCTTGCTATCTTTTAGTCGGGTAACTGCATTGGCAACTCCCATACCAACTGCGGTACCATCTTCAATAAG
>JAEXBC010000132.1 GCA_023457875.1 Bacillota bacterium
GTTATATACATATCCAATTGCGTTAGGTGCATACTTTTGTTTCGCCAGTTTTTTAACTTCTTCTTTTATAAAGCCCTCTTTTTCTTCACTATCTGCACCACATATATAAATATTAAATCCTTTGGAATCAACTGAAATTGCCTTCTTAATGGCTTCGATCGTACTTTCTTGCCCTATTAACTCCAAATAGGGTTTTACATCATCTGTGGTATGAAAAGTAAAATCAGAAGGTTGGTATGAACGCTTTAGTTCATGCCAGGTTAGCTCTTTCATATTGCTCATATAATCCCCCCCATTATTACTATATTCATCTGGGGTTATATTATTTCGCAATAACTGTATTTTTTTATTATATATTGACAATTTTTGCAACAAAAAGTCAAAGTTACTTACTCCATTCAGCTTTTGGAACAAAGCCTAATAGAACAGGAGCTGAAGAGCCATTGGGCAACATATATTCTATCGTCTTTGTTGCCCCTTTTTTAATTGTTCCTAAAGAAACCGCCTTAGTGATACTACCATAAATCGTACCTACAGTTGGTACATTATATACACCCATACCCTCCCATTTCACAGCACCTTTAAAGGTGGTTGCTCTTGGATTGAGAATAATGCCCATATCTTCTTTAGCGGTAATTGTAATATAATAGGAAATACCAAAGTTTCCTTTGTTTTGAGCAGGTTCTTTTGAAAGTGCATCATAACCCTTTACCCATTCTTCTTCACTTCCACCTATTACAAGTTTTTCTGGCTCACTACCGTCAAGCACAATAGAATACTTCATCGCTATCGTATCAAAGGTACCACGTGGATGAACAGTTTTAAAGAATAGCTCCATGGAATGCATATTATTAATGGTGTTTCCTGCTGAAACAGCTGCCGCGGTAAAAGTCACCTCACCTGTGGTGTGGACATCCATTAATCCAGAGACACTGGTTCCCCTAGCCCATTTATCCTTCGTATCATAAATATATCTTCTTTCGCCAGGAGCAAGTTTAATCACTTCACTAGCTGAACCACGTAGATAATCTGCAAGTACCTTTTGTCCCAAAGCTGCTACATCCACTATTGGTCCTTTTATGGATTTATTGCTCAGGGTGAGCGTAACTGGCTTATCTGAAGTGTTTTCTACCACTAGTACAAGTCGCTTATTTCCCCCTGCAGTGCTCATCTCACTAAATTCATTGGAATGGTGAAGCAAAACGCGGCCTTTACCTTTAATCGTATCTCGATATAAGATGCCTTCTCTTGTTACTGTCTCTGGCGAGTCGCTCATGATCATTGTACCTGCCACAATTGTTTTTTGAATGTTTTTTACATCCACATAATCACGGAAATTAAAGCCCTGATAATTATCGATAATATCTCCTATATTTCCTTGTGTAAAGCGATACTCTAACTCTTTTTTCATTACCTGGTCGGTGATATGTACAAGGGTTTCTACTACCTCACTGCGATTGCCATAAGCATCATCTAATTGAAGTGTTATGATATAATCGCCTTCAGTAAATAAGGCAGTTGGTTTACCTAAAATAGCCAGCTTCGGGTCTTCATTGGCTTTACGATAGGTCCACTTTTCATTGGTAATCTCTTCCCATGGTTCATTCTCAAAGAAAAATTGATATTTAATGGTCTCCCCTTGCTGATAACTTGTTTTTTCTGCACCCAAGTATGTAATAGTAGGCGCCTTGTTAGGCAAAATGGTAATATCCTGATATGTCCAATCACTCCATAGACCATACTGATCCTGTACCTTTAATCCTATGGTATACACTCCCGGATCCGGTTTTTTAAACATATTACTAAGTTCTGTATTCGTAATGATTTTATTACCCATCACACTCCAAAGTTTCCCCACTAACTTGTGTCCATCAGGGTCATAGCTGGTGTTAATTGCACGCGCAGGTTGTCCAACAACATAGGAATCTTGTGTAAATCTAAAACTGGCTATGGGTTTTGTATTAGGTCCTTTATCCGGACCTAGTAAGGTAATCTTTTTATTGGCTTTATCGTACTCAGTTATAAGATGAAATTGCTCACTCATAAAACGAAGTGGCAAATAGGTCACTCCATTTTTCACAATAGGTGGTGCACTTAATTTAAACTTTTCTCCATTGATGTATGCAACACTACCTGTCTTGCTCAGCTTAATCTCGCTACCTTCTTTGGTAATCACAATCATTCCTGTTTCTTTATTTAAATTCAACTCTGCTTGTAAGACCTTGTCTACGACAAAGCGAAGGGGAACATATGCACTTCCATTAACAATTAATGCAGGTGCATCTAATGAATAAGGCTTTCCATTGATATAAGCTTGCTTAGAGCCTACTGAAAGAACAATTTGATCACCCTTAATATATTCACCTGCTCCGCTCTGGTCTTGCGGCATCTCGCTAGCTACTCCTTCTGGTTGTGCTTCTTGTATTTCTTGTGTATCTTGCATTTCTTCTGTCTCTTGTATTTCTTCTATTTCTTGTGCTTTTTCATTCACAACACTATCCTTCACTTCTAAAATGGTGCTGCTACTAGTGGTTGCATAAATGAAACCCTCATTTAACAATACGGTAATAGATAGCACTGCCATTGCAAAAATCTTTTTCATAACAAACTCCTTTAATCTAAAAATTCCTCATATTTTTTTCTAAAACGATGGTCTTTTTTTATTATAACACAAAATATACCATATATTGACCTCAAAATAATATGTATTGAAACTGTAATACGCAAAAAGAGTGTGCTTATTCTTTATTTAGAAGCACACTCTACTCTATTTATAATATACACTGCATTATAATTGCATCTTCAGTAGGTAATTTATAATAGGATTTTCTTCTTGCAATTTCTACAAACCCTTGACTTTTATATAACTTTCTTGCTGCTGTATTACTTTGTCTAACTTCTAGAGTAATGGTGGATACTTCTTGCTGCTTTGCTTGTAGCATTAATTGCTTCAAAAGCATAGCGCCTACTTTCTTTCTTTGGTATGCCTTACTTACTGCAATATTAATAATTTCTGCCTCATTAAGCACACACCACATTCCTCCATATCCCACGACCATATGATCGACCTCGGCAACTAAATAGTATGCCACCGGATTGATTATTTCCCGAGAAATGGAATCGAGAGACCATGGCGTACTGAAGCATTCACAAGAAATGTGATGAACACGCTCTACATCACAGACTTGCATCTTCCTAATGTTCACTTCTTTCACGCTCTAGCCTTTCTCTTTCAGCTTGAGATTTACGAAGATACATGGGCACAAATTCTGCTGCATCTACTACGTCATGGTTCATAAAACGTGTTTTTGCTACCTCAAGTAGTGTACTTGCACGCTGAAGGCATAAAAAACTTGGGGCAAAAAGTGCCTGAGAACCTAGTAGCTCTCTAATCTTTTCTTGATATACACCTATTCCGTCTCCCAAAAAGATAACTTGATTCTCTTTTTTTTTGAGCTCAAGTATAAGCTCCTCTACATCACAGGCTTTATAATCTGTCAAACGCGTGAGCATCTCCTCTTGCCATTGATAGAGTGATGTATAGACCTGATTGCGTCTTGCATCCATAATAGGGCATATCAAATGAGGGGTATGTGTCATATTATGGGCAATAACATCCAAAGTAGGAACACCTATAACAGGCACATTTAACGCAAGTGCCAATGCCTTAGCTGTCGTAACGCCTATACGTAATCCTGTAAAAGAACCTGGTCCACTTGTTACTGCAATGGCATCTACTGCATCTAATTCAATTCCCAATAACGCCTTCATATGCTCAAGCATAGGCATAATCGTTTCAGAATGGGTAAGCTTATCACAAATAT
>JAEXBC010000133.1 GCA_023457875.1 Bacillota bacterium
CAGCAGTACTTGGACTAGGGGATATTGGGCCGGAGGCGGCTATGCCAGTTATGGAAGGAAAAGCAGTGTTGTTTAAGGAATTTGCAGGGATTAATGCGATTCCTATTTGTATTGATACGAAGGATACAGATGAAATCATCAAATTCGTTAAGCAAATTGCACCTACATTTGGAGGCATTAACTTAGAGGATATTTCAGCACCTAGATGCTTTGAGATTGAAGAAGCACTTAAGAAAGAACTGGATATTCCTGTTTTTCATGATGACCAACACGGTACTGCAATTGTAGTACTTGCAGGTATTATCAACGGTCTTAAGGTGGCTGGCAAGCAAAAGGAAAATGTGAAAATCGTTGTAAATGGAGCAGGCTCAGCAGGTACAGCTATTACAAAATTACTATTACAATATGGATTCCATGATGTAACGGTGGTAGATAGACTTGGCATCTTAGAAAAGAGTGAAACCTGGATGAATTGGGCACAGCGTGAGCTTTCCAAGGTGACTAATCCTAGAGGTCTAAAGGGGAAGCTAAAAGATGCACTAGTAGGAGCAGACGTTTTCATAGGGGTATCTGCGCCAGGTATTGTTTCACAAGATATGATTAGATCTATGAATGAAAAAGCTGTTGTATTTGCCATGGCTAATCCAGTTCCAGAAATTATGCCAGATTTGGCAAAGGAAGCAGGGGCGCTTGTTGTTGGGACAGGACGTTCTGACTTCCCTAATCAAGTGAATAATGTACTTGTATTCCCTGGTATTTTTAAAGGCGCACTTATGGCAAGAGCCTCTCAAATTACAGAAGAAATGAAAATTGCAGCAGCACTTGCTATTGCAGGAATGGTTAGTGAGGATGAATTAAGTGAAGTGAATATTTTACCACAGCCTTTTAAAGAGGGTGTAGCGGATGCAGTAGCATTGGCTGTCATGAAGATTGCAAAATAAAAAGGGAGGAGTCATCTTGAAAACAATTGTGCTTACAGGTGGTGGAACAGCAGGACATGTGACACCGCATTTAGCCTTAATACCAAGCCTTAGGGAAAACGGATGGGATATTAAATATATAGGTAGTCATCAGGGAATGGAAAAAGAATTAGTTACAAAAGCTAATATACCCTATTATGGTATATCCTCGGGTAAGTTACGCCGATATCTATCGGCAGAAAATTTGAAGGATCCTTTTAAGGTAATCAAGGGTTATTTTGATGCTTATGCACTTTTGAAAAAGATAAAGCCTCAGCTCGTATTTTCAAAAGGTGGTTATGTCACAGTACCAGTTGTACTGGCTGCCAGAACTTTAAGGATTCCAGTTATTATACATGAATCAGATATGACTCCAGGACTTGCCAATAAAATTGCTATTAAAAGCGCTAAGACAGTATGTGTGAATTTTGAAGAGACTTTACAGTATGTAGGGAAAAAAGGTGTTTATACAGGTTCTCCAATCCGAGAAGAATTACTTCATGGACATAAAAGTACTGCCAAAAAGATATGTGGTTTTGAAGAGGATAAACCAGTTATATTAATGATGGGTGGAAGTTTAGGCTCTAGAAAGGTAAATGATGTTTTAAGAGAAGCGCTTTCTAAGCTTCTTAAGGATTTTAATGTGATTCATATTTGTGGAAAAAACAACATTGATGAAGCCTTGTTGTTAACCAAAGGCTATAAGCAATTTGAATATGTGGATAAGGAACTACCACATCTTTTTGCTGCTGCGGATATCATGCTTTCTCGTGCAGGTGCTAATGCATTAGCTGAAATCCTTGCACTTAATATCCCTAGCCTATTAATTCCACTCTCTGCAAAGGCAAGTAGAGGCGATCAAATCTTAAATGCAAAAGCGATGAAAAACAAAGGCTATTGTGAGGTGTTGTTTGAGGAGGAGCTGAATAAAGATACCTTAATAGAAAAACTTAATTTACTTTACCAAGAACGTGAGAAATACCTTCAAAAAATGAGAGAGAATAATAAGTTAAGCGGTATACAAAAAATTATGTTAGAGATACAAAAATATGCATAAATACTAAGAGCAGAAGGTGGGGATAATTATGTTTGGTAATAAGCAAGACGTGGAAATAATGAGGAAGCTTGCAGAAGGTGAACTTGAAGCATTGCTTGAAGAAATTAATCAAAACAAGAAAGCACTCATTAAGGCAGAAACAGTGGAGGAGATACTACGTATTAAGGAAAAAGTAGCTATGCTCCTTAATCAAACAGAAAGTTTTAAACAAACCCAACAAAGTATCACTGAAACCATGCTTCAAGATAAGACGAATATTAAGAAGCAAATCAATGAATTGCAGCAAGCAGAACGTGAAATCAAAGACGGAAATTCAAAAAGAGTGGATACCTGTGATAATATTGGTAAGATCTCAGGAGAGATGAATGCAGTTGTAGAAGATATGAACGACAAGATTAAAGTTTCTGTAGAGTCTATCGAACATGTGGAAAACCTTGTTGTTGTGATTACTGAGGCTATCAAAGAGATGAATGCAACAGGAAAATCTATGAAAAATCAAGTGAAGACCTTTATTGAAACTGCTCAGAATGTAACCAGCAACATTTCTGGAATTTCTGCCATTGCGGAACAAACGAATTTATTGGCACTTAATGCGTCCATTGAAGCAGCTAGAGCAGGAGAAGCAGGAAAGGGATTTGCTGTAGTTGCTGAAGAAATTAGAAAGCTTTCAGATGGCACCAAGGAGCTTCTTGATCACATGACCCAGTTTTTAGGGGAACTTGAACATGCATCTATGAAAACAAGTGAAGAAGTTGAAGCTACCACCATGGGTATTGAAAAAATAGCCAGTGAAATACACGAAGTAGATAAAAACATTCAAGAAGATAAAGGAAATACCATTCTACTGCGAGATAAAATGAAATTAATGACGCACTATGTAGAAAACATACGTCTTACGATGCAAAATACGAAAGAGCAAAGTATCATAACAGATACCCAGTTCTTGGAGGAAGCATTAGAAACCTTTGAAAATTTGGATGTAAGCTTGCAGATTTCAATGGAAAAAGTAGATGAGCTCAGTAAAATCTATGAGGGTGTAATACAAGAACTTGTTACGCTAAAAAAAGGTAAGCTACTAAGTCATTAAGTGTAAAAATTCCCCACTACGTCGGGGAATTTTTCCATTGTGAATTAAAAATGGGATATTTTTAATAGCATAAAATCGCAGTCAAAAAACAAATGATAAAATGAAAGAGATAGTATACTAAGAGCATTAGTATAGCAATAAATGAAGTGACGAAGTGATTATTCTATACTTGACACAAATGTTTTATAATAATACAATAAAAAGGTTAGTGTAGAAATATAATATACGGTTGAGGTGAAAAAATGTCTACAAAATATATTTTTGTTACAGGAGGAGTAGTTTCAGGATTAGGAAAAGGAATTACAGCGGCGTGTTTAGGGCGATTATTAAAAGCAAGAGGAAAGAAAGTTACTATTCAAAAATTCGATCCTTATATCAATATTGATCCAGGTACAATGAGTCCTTACCAACATGGAGAAGTGTTTGTTACTCATGATGGTAGTGAAACAGATTTAGACTTGGGGCATTATGAGAGATTCATAGATGAAAAATTAAATAAATATAGTAATGTAACCACAGGAAAGATTTATTGGTCTGTTCTTAATAAAGAACGTAAAGGGGATTATTTAGGTGCAACAGTTCAAGTTATTCCTCACATTACCAATATGATTAAAGATTGTGTTTATCGTGTAGGAAACACAGGGGAACCATCTGATGTGGTCATTACAGAAATTGGTGGTACAGTAGGTGATATTGAAAGCTTACCTTTTTTAGAGTCCATTAGACAAGTGGCTACAGATGTTGGAAGAGAAAATATATTATACATTCATGTCACACTGATTCCATACCTTGCGAAATCAGGAGAAATGAAAACAAAACCTACACAACATTCTGTAAAAGAATTACTTTCAATTGGTATTCAACCAGATATTATAGTTTGCCGTACAGAATATCCTATATCAGAAGATATGAAATATAAAATGGCGCTATTTTGCAATGTAGAAAAAGATTGTGTTGTACAAAATTTAGATGCAGAAACCCTTTATCAAGTACCTTTAATGCTTGAAGAGGAAGGTCTTGCTAAAATTGTATGCAGAAAATTAAATATGGATTGTCCTGAACCAGACTTGACCGAGTGGAAAAATATGATTGAGAAAGAGAAAAATAGAAATAAGACCACTAAAATTGCCTTAGTTGGTAAATATGTGGAATTACACGATGCTTATCTTTCAATTGTAGAATCCTTGCATCATGCAGGTATTCATCATGGGACAGAAATTGATATTGAATGGATTAATGCTGAAAGCGTAACCAGAGAAAATGCCCATGAAATTTTAAAGAATGCTCAAGGTATATTAGTACCAGGAGGATTTGGAGATAGAGGGGTAGAAGGTAAGATAGAGGCTGTGCGTTATGCTAGGGAAAATCAAGTACCTTTCTTTGGTATTTGCTTGGGTATGCAATGTGCAGTGATTGAATATGCTAGAAATGTAGCTGGGCTTGAAGGTGCCCATAGTTCAGAACTTGCTGCAAACACCAAATATCCTGTCATTGATTTAATGCCAGATCAAAAGGATATTGAAGATATGGGTGGTACTATGAGACTTGGCGCATATCCATGTACATTAAAAGAAGGTAGCCGTTCTTATGCAGCTTATGAACAAAAGCAAATCGAAGAAAGACATCGCCACCGTTATGAATATAATAATGAATATAGAACATTACTTACCGAAAAAGGACTAAAAATCGCAGGAACCTCACCTGATGAAAGATTGGTAGAAATTGTGGAGATTGAAGAACATCCTTGGTTTGTAGGTGTTCAATTCCATCCAGAGTTCTTATCAAGACCTAATAGACCACATCCTTTGTTTAAAGACTTCGTGGGAGCCGCAGTAAAACAAGAAAAATAATAGTTTAACCAAAAAGGACTGAGCGCTAAGAAAAAATTAGCGTTCAGTCCTTTTTATAGTAGATCTCACGTGATGTACTATCTTTATTGAAGCATGGTTTTAAGTTTTTCTAAACCGAGTATGATTACAGCACCAATTAAAAAGAAGAAGATGTTAAAAGTGCCAAGGCTTAGAGGTGCTTGTGGTATATCTAGGGTGGTTGGACCCATCACAACAGCATAAAGAGAACCAATCATCAAACCAAAAATTAAATAAATAAGCTGCGAACGTTTGGTATGGAGCAGGTTACTCAGAAGCTTAATGACACCAGCTATGCCCAAAAGTACACCGATCCCAAAGGTAAATAGTAGAGGTAGTGCATTAAAGTCAAAGTGAAGAAGATCTTCGATACCTTGTATGATGGAAGTATATAGTCCAAATATTAGCATTAGGGTTGAACCTGAAATGCCTGGAAGTACCATAGCAGAAATGGCAATCATACCTGCTATAATGGTATATAATGCAAAACCAATAGAAAAGTTTGAAGAAGTCGAGCCAGTATTTTTCATAATAATCGAATTAATATAGGTAAGAAGTGACACAACGACTATACCAATAACTAAGTAAATTACATGGGCTGCGTGCCCTTTAATGGTTTCTTTCTCTTCCTTATATATGAGAGGAATAGAGAAAACAATGAATCCAATAAATAAAGAACTAATCGCATAAATATTTGACTCAAATACCGAAGCAATAAATAATACAGATAAAGCCATTCCAAAAATCCAGCCTACTCCTATTTTACATAGGAAAATAATAGCAGCCTTTTTTTCCTCTTTTGAAGAACGTGACATCAGTGCGCGGAGTGAATCAATAAATTGGCTATAGAATCCCATTACAAAAGCAATGGTGCCTCCAGAAACCCCCGGGACACTGTCAGCAAAAGCCATACACATACCACGTATAAAATTCATAATCATTATAGGTTACCTCACTTATCATATTTTAGTACTAAAGCACATTTATTTTTCTTTAGTCATACAAAATTAGTATAAAGGAGGCGAACCTTGTAGGCAAGGCAAATTTGGGGGAAGGCATGTAAAATTTTAGAGAAGTAATGTAAAAAGATAGTAAAGATGTAAGCAGTTAATTAGTCCATAAAGTAGTATAAGTAAGCTGATTGCAAATTGATAAGCCCTTATCAAACGGGAACCTTTCTCTAATACCCTTTTAAATAAAAGTAGTAAGATAATCCCAGGTAGGAGCACCTTGATGAGGATACAAAGGTAAGGTAAAGTGACAATAGGCTGCATGAGTGGATTTGCTTCATAAAAATATCCTGTTTTAAGGAAAGTGTATGTGAATATAATGTCCGTACAATTAAAAAAGTAAAGGATTATAAATTTATAGGAAAGCTTTTTTTGTGCCTTCATTAAGTCTATTTCTTTCATAAACGCACCTCCTAAGTGAATTATTGACAAAAAGGTGGGATTTTATAAGGGTATACTTGACAATGTAATAGGAGGCTTATAAACTTGTCATGAGTGAAGCTTTGTTAAGCAATATTGGGCGGAGGGAAAAATGGAGGATACAATTTACGCAGTTAATACGCTTTTGGTAGAATTGTTTAATGATATTTTGAGTATAGAGAGAGACACCTTAAAAAAGAGCAAGTTTAGTGATTTGTCAGTGACAGAGATACACATTATAGAGGCTATAGGTATGGAGCAAAAGAATATGACAGAGCTATCTAGTCAACTGGGTGTAACAGTGGGGACACTCACCACATCTATTAATCGCCTCGTAAAGAAAGAATATGTTTCAAGAACTAGGGGAAAAACAGATAGACGCTATGTAGAGATTATGCTTACGGAGAAAGGAAAGCTTGCCTATAGTGTGCATGAAGCTTTCCATGAGAAAATGGTACGGACCATGACGGATAAGCTGTCAAAGGGTGACAATGAAATACTGATTGAATCCTTAAAAAGATTAAATCAGTTTTTTGTGGTTAATGATGAGCGGGAAGATAAAGCTAAGAAGAACAAAAAAGTATAGGAAATACGTCTAAAAGACAGAAAACCAACATAAGGTATCTATAAAGAAAGGAGCCTTGATATGTTGGGAATAAAAAAGCAATTTATAAAAAATATGATTAAGTTAGAAGTAGTAGCAAATACACCAGGTAAATTACAACTCTATATTGCTCAAATTAAAAAAGCAGATGACGAATATAAAAAATATCAAGCGTATGTTGAAAGAGGCATTAAACTGATGAAGGGAATAGAGGATGTTCAAGTAGACTATGAAAAGGGTTTACTAACGATCTATTACAATCCTGAGGTGGTAAGTGTACAAAAGGTGTATAAATGGCTACAAGTGCTTGTGGATATAGGCATAGATTATTATGATAGCCTAAAGGCAAGCTGGGATAAAAATGAAGATAACGACGCGCAGGTAGAACTTTTCTGGCAAAAGATGAAACCTATTCTTTTAACGGAACTTACCAAGCTTAGATAAATAAAGCTGTTGCCAAAGTACTGGCTTTAGCTTAAGATGATAGAAGAATGAAACGCTATGTATGGCATAGATTTTGCGTAGGTATTTAAATATAGGATGAATAGTAAAGAATTCGGGAGGCGATCTACAAATGATAGGGATTATAGGTGCAATGGAAGAAGAAATTATCTCTCTTAAAAGAAAGATGGATGTTAAGGAGCAAAGAGAAATAGCTGGAATGACCTTTTATATTGGAAGTGTTGGAGAAAAACAAGTGGCACTTGTAAGATGTGGCATTGGTAAAGTGAATGCAGCAGTTTGCACGCAAGTCTTAGTAGATATTTTTGATGCCAAGTACATTATTAATACAGGGGTGGCGGGAGCCCTTCACCCAACGCTCAACATTGGAGATATTGTGGTATCCAGCGATACAGTAGAGCATGACATGGATGCTTCGGCAGTGGGTAATCCAAGAGGAGAAATTCCCCGCATGAAGAAAACCTATTTTGAAGCTGATGAAAAGCTTATTAAGGCGGCAACTGAGGCAGCTGAGACCCTTAAAGGCGACCACAAAGTGTTTGTAGGAAGAGTGGCAAGTGGTGATCAATTTATTTGTAGTATGAAAGTAAAGGAAGATATCTATTCCACCTTTACGGCGTACTGTGCAGAAATGGAAGGCGCAGCTATTGCCCATACTTGTTTTTTAAATCAAGTACCCTTTGTAATCATTAGAGCCATTTCAGACAAGGCGGACCAAAGCGCAGATGTCAACTTTGAAGAGTTTGTAGACATCGCAGCGAAGAACGCAAGTAAGATGATCGAGGGAATTTTGAAAAATATTTAGTAGGAAAAGGTTAAGAAGATTATGATTTAAGGAGTAATAAGGAGTTGATACGCTTTATTGCTTTTTTTTTTATGTATAGGTAGTCTTACAACATATCAGATGATAGGCGCAGTAAATTTGCGTTTGGTATGCTATGAGTAAAAATTTTTATATGGCTTAAATTAGAGTGTGGCTATTATAGCATGAAAAATTTTGCGGAGTATAATTTTATAATAGCAATAATTTATATTTTTTCATTATGGTGTTTTTTTTATCTTTTGTATGATATAATAAATGTATTAAATTGTCACTTATTCAGAATAGTTATATCAAAAAGGTAAACAAAACATTTTTTCTGAAAGCATCTTGTATAGAAAAGATACAGTGATATTTAAATGCTAGAGACGGTAATGAGGTTATTTAAAGAATGTTTGAGTAAACAATAAGGAGGGATTAAAGTGAAAAAATTAAAAAGAAAAATATTAGCTTTTTTGCTTACATTTGCAATAATTAGTCAAGCATTAATCGTTTATGCTGATACTACTTTGATTGGTGGTGTACCTTCTGAGGTGGCTAATGCAGATCACTTCAAAGAAATACCTATTTATTATAAAGGGGAACGTGTAGAGGTTTTTCAAGAATATTTACGCAAGTATAATGATACAGCAGTAAATGAAAACGAAAAATTTGACATTAAAGGAACTGCTACCTTTAAGGTAAAGGCATACGCATATCAAACAGGTAATGAGGTTAAGTTAGGAACCTATATTCAATGTTTGGGTGAAGATGGAAACTGGTTCGAGATGAATTGGCGAGATAGAGAAGATCAAGTAAGTACAAGTGCTTTACAAGGCTACATTAAGGGAAGTCAATCAGTATCTATTACGATTGATAATATTGCCTTTGCATATCCTAATAGTAACAAAAGCGATTTAAGATTAATCTTTAAGATGCAGGCTTCAACTGGTGGTTCATTTCAGCGTGAAACTGCAAAAGGCGTTTCTTTTAACGCTGGGTCAGATGTAGAAAGTGCTACAACCATTGCCTATAAGTTATATAGCAATAAGGAAGAAAAGACAAGCGGTACTACAGTAACACCTGTAGATGGAAAAATGCTTCATACGGATATGAATAATATTACTGTTAAGCGTGGTTCTGCAATGGTATTGGATATTACAAGCAATAATATCTCAAAGCAGGAGTATGCTATTGTTGAAGGAGAACAACTTCCATCATTACCTCTTAATGGTACTGCATGGACAGATATGGGAGCTATTATCAGCAAAAATAGTGGATGGGAGACCAGTTATCCTGATTTAGTGTTAGAAAAGAAGGGTTATATTTCCACTACACATTATAATTATAAATATGGTTCAAAGACTAAGCCAGAATCAGATGTACCTGCAAGAAGAGATACATTTAGTTATCCTATTGGAGAAACCCTAGTTTATCAGCAAGCAACTAAGGATAGCGCTAACCAATACCACTCTACCGAAAATGCTAGTGCATTCTTTGGTAAGAGTGCAACTGGGGATACCAATTTTACAGCAGAATTTATGGCACCCATAAATGGTACTTATCAATTTGCAGTATTCTCAAATGCTGGAGCAGAGGGAAGTATTACAGTGGGTGGAAAAACCCTTTCAATTGTAAATGATTTTAATACAGCAAAAACATCAGCTACCGCATCATATCATACAAATAGTAATGTCAGTTGTGAGTTAGAAGCAGGAAAAGAATATGCAATGAAGATGAAATGGACTCAGACGGATAGTAATTCTGTAGTACCTAGCTTATATTATAGAGTTAAAGCCAATAAGACTTATTCAGATTGGACATTGGTTCCAGCAGGTAACATTAATGATGAAGCCTATACAGGTGGAGCAAATAAAGCTGTTAAGTTCTGGGGTTATATTGTTCCTAATGAAACAGCAGAGTATAACTTTGCGGCTTACTCAGATGATGGAGCATACGGTTATCTAATTGTGGACGGCGAAAAGAAAAAGTTTGTTGAAAACTGGGATATAGCTTCTGCATATGATCGATATGATCAAGGTGTTAATATTACTTTAGAAAAAGATACACCATACCCTATCTATATGGAGTGGTATGAAGGAAATCCTACTGAAAAATGTTTCTATCCACGTTATAAGAAAGTAAATGAAGCGACGTTCAAAAATATACCATCAGATTGGTTCTATCCAAGTTCAAACGAAACCCCAGGTGTAGTGGCTGATGCTTATTTTGAACCAGCACAAGCAACTAGCTTGATTCCATTAGGAACAAATCTAGGAAAAAAACATGTGGTTGTGCGATTAACAGATACAACAGGTAAAATAAATTATGTAACCTATGACAATATTATTGTTGAAGCAAGTGATGCTACCATAGATAGCTCAGATCTTAAGAATAAAATTGTACCAGAAAGTCTTTCTAATATATACTGGAAAATGGAATATCCAGAGTTTAGCAAAGATATCACATATACTTTAAATATTGGCAATATTAATGGCAATAAGTATGAAAGTGGAAATGATTTGATGAAGCTAGATGTGGAAAGTGCTTTTGTTAATATCAAGGACAATACAGGAAGTGTAGTTTCATCAGATTATTATACTGTTGTGCCTGATGCAACCAATAATAGTATCAGTATCACCTTTGATTCAAGTTATGTTGCTGAAGCAGGAACGACTCATGACATCGTGGTATACTTCAAGACCAAGATGGGTAACGATGTGAGATATGGTAAGTACTTGGAAAGCTTTAACAATACAAAGCAATCAGCAAATGTAAAAGGGAAGTACAAAGAAAGATATTATATTACAACATTGGTAGATGGAACTGTTACTTTTATAGAAGAGTATAACGACAATCAGAAGGAAGAAGAAATCTTTGCTACGTATGCTGAGATTCCATCAGTATCATAATGTATAGTAGTAATGAAGCGAGTTAGAAAACATTAGGTTTTCTAACTCGCTTTTTGACTTAAGTTACAAAAATTAAGATGAATATTATTTAAATATAATAAAAATTTATAATCGTTTATATTAAACTAGCTAACATTTTTAGTGTATGGTATACTATATTTAGTGAGATAGTGTTGAGTGAAGCGAGGGATTTCACTGGTTCAATAAGTATCAATAGACTAGAAACATCGCATATAAGCGCGTTGCATTATAGGATGTCGGAGGATAAATGAATTAAGGGATTTGGAAAGCATAAAAAGGAGGAGAGAAAAGTGAGAAGTTTTAAGAAGAAAATATTGTTTTTTTTGTTTGCACTTACCATGATGAGCCCGGTGTTACCTATTTACGCCATTAATTTAATTGATGGTGTGCCTGAGGAGGTAGCAACAAAAAGCGAGTATATACGCGTACCCGTCTATTACCAAGGGAAAGAAGTAGAAGTGTTTCAATCTTATTTGCGAAAATATAAGGATACTGGAAATGAAAATGAGAAATTTGATATATCAGGAACAGCCACTTTTAAGATAGAAGCATATGCATATGTTACTGGTGATCAGGTCAAGATAGGTTCTTATATCCAATGTTGGGGAGAAAACGATAAGTGGTATGAGTTAGATTGGCAAGATCGTGATGGTATTATTTCTCTAGCGGATTTTCAAAAGGTGAAAAATGGTACGATGCCATTGTCTCTTACAATCGAAAAAATCACTTTTGTAATGGAAAATGAAAATGAAACAGATAAGAGGGCAAATTTTACAATACGTGCTTCTAATGGAGGTGACTTCGGCCGTGGTACAAATGGGAACATTACTTTTGGTATGGTTAATAC
>JAEXBC010000134.1 GCA_023457875.1 Bacillota bacterium
TGATTTTGAAGTGAGCGTCCTTCATGTGGACATCAGCTGGCAAGAAGATGAAATGAAAAAAATAGAAATGCTAATTGGGGACAAAATACAAAAAGATGGGGTGCAAATTGGCACCATTCACATCAAGGACAAAAGTAGTACCATCAATGGAGAAGAAGAAAATTTAAAAAATAAAATAAAAACTTGTCTTAGTGACTTCTATAATGTACAAGTTCGTAATATACATATTACAGTACAAAAGAATTAGAGGAGGTAAGAGATGCTAGAGGGAATTAAAAAATGGGCTCAGGACACAAAAAATAAGAAATATGTCTATCTCGTTATGGCGCTACTCATACTGGTACTCATGATTACTTTTATTCCACTTGATGGACAGGAGAAAGCTCCTCTTTCAAATGTTGTAAAGCAGGAAGAAACAAAGGAAAGTGAAAATGTTGAGGACACCTTAGAGAAAAAACTTGCAGCTATGCTAAGAGAAATGGAGGGAGTTGGTGAGGTTAGTGTGATGATTACCACAGTATCTAATGAAGAAAAAGTCCTTGCTGAGGATATCACAATGAATGTACAAAAAAGTGAGGAAAAGGATCAGTCAGGCGGCAGCCGTGTGACTGAAAACAATAATACCTCACATAGTGTAGTACTGCAAAATGGGAATACTCCTTATGTTGTGAAAGAATATGCGCCAATTATCAAAGGGGTATTTATATTAGCTGAAGGAGCAGATAGTAGTGAAGTGAAAGCCAAAATTACTGAGGCAGTAGCAGCACTATTAGATGTTCCTATACATAAAATTTCAGTTGAAAAAAGAAAATAGGAGGATGGTTATGTTTAATTTAAAAAGGAATCAAATTATTATCACTGTACTTGTTTTTATGATTGGCATTGCGGCTTACTTAAATACACAACAATCACCCATTCAGGCAGACGGTAATTATGTAGCAGAAAGTGTGATTACGGGGGAAGAGGAAACAGATCTTTTTGAGGGCTATGATGAAACAGCCACTATTGATGGTGAAACCAGTGAAGTAGCAGCACAAATGGAGGGGACTCAGGCAGAAGCTACTGCTACAGATCCTGCCTTGGAAGAAGCATTAACTACACAAGATGCATCTGCAAATCAAAGCTTTACTGCTGTAATTAGTAAGAAAGCTACTGAGGATATTGACACAGCTAATGTAGCAGCAAGTAAAAGCATGGATGTAAGCTATTTTGCTGAAGAAAAGCTTTTAAGGGAGCAAAGCCGTACCTCTCAAGTAGAGCAGCTTACCCAGTATGTTGCTAATGAAAATCTTGATCAAGATAGTAAGGCAAAGGCGGCTGCTAATCTTTTGGAAATTCAAGAAAGAATTGAAAAGGAAAGTAGTGCAGAGGCCCTTCTTAGAGCAAAAGGTTTCCAAGAGGTTTATGTAAGAATTGATGATGACACAGTAGATGTAGTTGTCAATAAAGCAGAGCTTACAGATTCAGAGATTGCACAAATTGAAGAGATTGTTAATCGAAAAACAGGCTACAGCGTAGGTAAAATTAATATTACACCTTTAAATGGCATATCAAAAGAGAAATAGGTAGACAAAGGTATTACTGAGGATAATACATGATACACATTATAAAGAGGCTACTTACAAAAATATGATAAGGTAGCCTCTTTATAATGTGCTTTTTATGGTAAAGTTAATATAATATAGTAAATTCAAGATGCCAATTGACATTTTTGAATTTCGTTCTTCCACTAATAGTAGAAAATCACCAATAATCGATATGTGGCAAATAAATGGTCGGGTCGAAAACTTAACTCCATATTTTTTATCAGGAACTGTTTTAATATGCTTACAAGATATGAATGAATCATACGAAAAGCAATACTACAGACAAAGGAAATTAGCTAGCTAAAAAACTCTGTTTGTAGTGTCCATTTTCTTGACATAGTATCAGTTTCAATTTTGTAAGCTTTACAGGACAAAGTACCATCCATATTATTTGGTGATTACCAAAGTACCGCACCCATCACATATAGGCACTTTTGCAATCAAAGTTTTATTAAGCTGTTCATATCGATCAACTGCTTTTTCTACTCCTAATAAACTGCTATTATAGTCGTGTATAAATATATATCCACCAGTTGACAATCTGGGATAGAAATATTTAAGCCCTTCATAGATTGATTCTTCAAAATCGACGTCTATTGATACGAATGCAAACTTGTCTTCTAGTCCATTAAGGGATTCTGGGAAAAGGCCTTGTTTGATTTCAACATTATCAATATAAGTCATTTTGTCTAATACTTCTCCAAGATTTGTCTGTTTATAAAAATCTATAAATGCTTGAGTGCAGTTTCCACTTTTCATCTCATGCAAAGCTTCTGTAGCATTAAATCCTTCGAAGGTATCAAACAAATAACACTTTTTATTTGGAAATGCATAGTTAATATATTGGGCAAATTCGCCACGAAAAACGCCTAATTCAGCGACTGATCCTTCAATATTTCTTTTTCGAATTTCCTTTACAGCTAATTCAAAACTTTTAAATCTTACATAATCTCTATCAACGTGGTTTGTTACTTGAAAAGGACTATCATTAAGAAATAGGTCACCATAAGGCTCAACTCTTTTAATAGGTAAATACTTGCTCTGCAATATTTCAGCATACTCCACACCAAGTATTTCTTTTACAAAGTCATAATTTGAATTCATATCAGTCAAGAGTAAATTATTATATAAGAAAATTACTTTTTTCAAATCTATTCCGATATCTGTACATTGCTGATGGGTTTCACTTGAATATGAATTTGCAATTAGTATTGCGTCATACTCCATATTTTTTATCTCCTCAGGTCTATAAATTTTCTTACCCAAATATTCTTTTTTATTTTGATCATTATCAATGAAACCCGATATATCTTCATTTTTTACATAATGGCCCACTATTGTACAGGAACCCTCTCCTGTTCCCCAAATAAATAATTTCATTTTCTTTTCCTCCATAAGATATATTTTCAGCATATTATTAGTTTGATT
>JAEXBC010000135.1 GCA_023457875.1 Bacillota bacterium
GAACGATGTTGGCATATAACATGATAACTTATATATAATAAAGGAGCAACTAAAAATGGTTGATGTAAAAGGGAAATGGGCGCTTATCACAGGTGCTAGTAGAGGAATAGGTTATGAAATAGCACTATTTATGGCAAATCAAGGCTGTAATCTGATTTTGCATAGTAGGCAGCTTGGGCATACAGAAAAGGTTTTAACAGAAGTGAAAGCTATGGGCGTTGAAGCTTATGCTGTAGAAGCTGAGCTTTCTGATATCAACGCTGTTAATCAAATGTTAGATCAAATTGAGCAAAAAGGGACACAAGTGGACATACTATTTAATGATGCTGGTGTTCAGGTTGCTTATCGCAATAATTATTTTGATACGCCAGTAGAAGATTTTACTAAGAGCTTTATGATTAATACCATTACGCCAGCTGTTATTTGCTATCGTCTTCTTCCTAAAATGATAGAAAGAGGTTTTGGGAGAGTGATTAATACTACAAGTGGGATTCAAAATGAACCAGAGCAAGCAGGTTATTCTGCAAGTAAGGCAGCTCTGGATAAGTTTACAAAGGATCTAGCTACTGTTATTGAAGGCACCGATGTAATGATGAATTTGGCTGATCCGGGCTGGTGCAGAACAGATCTAGGCGGTCCTTCAGCACCAAACTCAGTAGAAAGCTGCACCTTAGGAATGGTGGTAGGTGCCTTTATTGAGGACAAGAAAAGTGGTAGATTATTTCGAGCCCAATCCTTTTCAGGAATGACGCTAGAAGAAGCAGTAGAAAAAGCACATACAATATCAAGAGATGACCTAGGAGGAGAAAATGAATAATTTTACTTTTTGTAGCCCAACCTATTTTGTATTTGGTAAAGATACAGAGAAAGAAGCAGGAGATTTAGTCAAGAAATTTAATGGTAATAAGGTACTCCTTCATTTTGGAGGAGGCTCAGTGGTTAGGTCTGGTCTTTTAGACCGTGTAAAGCAATCTCTTACTAAGGCAAACGTAGAGTTTGTAGAGTTAGGTGGGGTTGTGCCTAATCCAAAGAGTGGCCTTGTTTATGAGGGCATAGAGCTTTGTAGAAAAGAGAAGGTTGATTTTATCCTTGCAGTTGGTGGAGGAAGTGCCATTGATTCTGCCAAAGCCATAGCTGTAGGTGCACTTTACGAGGGTGATTTCTGGGATTTTTATGAAGGAAAAGCTAAAGCAACTCAGGCCCTTCCAGTAGGTACGATTTTAACCATTGCAGCAGCAGGAAGTGAAGGTTCAGGGGATTCTGTTATTACTAAGGAAGAAGGTATGCTAAAAAGAGGAGCAGGTGGAGACTGTATGCGTCCTAAGTTCTCTATCTTAAATCCAGAGCTTACTACCACCTTGCCGGCTTATCAAACAGCCTGTGGTGCAACAGATATAATGGCTCACGTTTTTGAACGCTATTTTACCAATACGAAGGAAGTAGAAGTGACGGATAGACTTTGTGAAGCGGTGCTTTTAACTATGGTAAAGGAAGTACCTAAGGCTATTTTAAATCCATTAGATTATGATGCACGTGCCAATATTATGTGGGCAGGTATGGTGGCGCATAATAATATTGTGGGTGTGGGTCGAGACCAAGATTGGAGTAGCCACAATATTGAACATGAACTCTCAGCGCTTTATGACTGTGCCCATGGCGCAGGACTTGCAGTTGTGATGCCAGCTTGGATGCAATATGTACTAGAACATGATGTTATGCGCTTTGCACAAATGGCAACAAGGGTATTTGGTTGTGAAATGGATTTTGCTAATCCAAAAGCTACAGCATTAGCGGGTATAGAAGCCTTTAAGCGTTTCCTTACTTCAATCGGTATGCCAGTATCCTTCAAAGAGTTAGGTGCGAGAGCAGAAGACATTCCACAGCTTGCCAAGCATATTGGTTTGGGTGAAGGAACCATTGGCAGCTTTGTGCCACTGGGTACGAAAGATGTGGAGAAGATTTTAGAACTTGCTTTATAAAAACAAGAGACTTTTATAGATTGATTTAGAAATGATATTTATGCATAGGTCATAAATACGATTATAGTATAAACCATAGGCTCATCTAATGATGGGTCTATTTTTTTGCAATTAAATCCTTTGAAACAATTTTTAAAATTTAATTGAATTCTATTGAAATTCTAATTTAAGTACATTGACAAATATTTCGATTTTTAATATATTAATCATATACCGACCGTCGGTCGGTAAAAATCAAATACAGTATAGTACTTTATTTAAGGTATAGAAAGAGGTAAGTAAGATGGCAGTAAGTAAGGAATATAACGAAAGAAGAAATGAGATTCTTGATGTGGCAGGAAGATTGTTTGGAACAAAGGGGTATGAAAAATGTACCATAAATGACATTCTTCATGCTGTGGGTATAGCAAAAGGAACCTTTTATTATTATTTCAAGTCCAAGGAAGAAGTATTGGATGCAATCATTGACAGGGTTAATCAGATTATTGTATCAAGGGCTGAGAAGGCTGCATCCGATCCAGAGCTTCCACTTGAAATGAAGCTATTTCATATCATTCTTTCACTAAGTGTTGAAAGTGAAGTAGATCATGAACTTATGGAAGGACTTCACAAGCCAGAAAATGCATTGATGCATCAAAAATCCATAAATTCAATGGTGACAGGCATTGCTCCTATATTGATTAGAGTTGTGAAAGAGGGAATCAGTCAAGGCATATTTAGCTCAGATTTTCCCGAGGAGTATATACACATCTTTTTAGCATCCTCCCTTACACTTTTAGATGACGGGGTTTTTGAATTTAGTGAAAAGGAGCAGCAGCAGATTTTAAGAGCATTGATAGCACTTCTTGAAAAAATGCTCGGGGTAGAGGATGAAGCCTTCTGGAGCAAGGCAAAGGCGTATTGGGGATAATCCATCATTTATAAAGACAGGAGAATATGATAATGAAAAAGTTTATGGCAATATGGGTAGGTGAGTTTATTTCGAATATTGGAAGTGGCATGAGCGCTTTTGCTTTATCAGTATATGTTTATCAGCTTACTGGAAGTGTGACATGGGTATCAATGATTACTTTACTTGCTTACCTTCCTACTATTCTTTTAAGTCCTATAGGGGGAATTCTAGCAGACAGATTTGACAGACGGCTGATGATGATTATGGGAGATCTTTTATCAGCACTTGGCTTATTATATATTCTGATAAGCATTCAAATGGGAAATATAGGGGTTGCACCAATCGCTATTGGAGTAACCATAAGTTCAGTATTTACTTCTTTACTAGAGCCTGCTTATCGAGCAACTGTAACAGATTTGCTTACTGAGGAAGAATATGCAAAGGCAAGTGGTCTTGTTCAGATGGCAGGTAATTCTAGATATCTTATATCACCAGCCATTGCAGGACTGATTCTTGGATTTACAGATATAAGAGTGATTCTTATTATAGATATTTTAACGATATTTGTGACTGTTTTTGCAGTGGCGTTTGTTAGAAAAGCCATTCAAAAGGTTAAGCCAAGACAAGATGACTTCCATTTTTCTAGAGAGTTAAAGGAAGGGATGCATTATATTGTTAGGGATAAGGGCGTTTTAAGCCTTGTGAGTTTGATGACGTTTATGTGTTTCTTTATTGGTTGTGTCCAGACGTTAATGATTCCCATGGTATTACCGATTTGTAGCCCCAAGATAGTAGGTGTTGTGGAATCCATAAGCGCTATTGGAATGCTAGTAGGGAGTGTGATAATCGGGGTACTAGGAATTAAGAAAGATTATGCCAAGATTCTTAAGGTGGCGTTAATACTTTGTGGAGGCTTTATGGCACTCATTGGAACAAGTACATATATCCTATTCATATTGATAGCCAGCATCTTGTTCTTTACAACACTACCCTTTGTGAATACATGTGCTGATGTACTGATAAGAATAAGCATCCCTAATGAAGTACAGGGAAGGGTTTGGGGCCTTATTAGTCTCCTCACTCAATTTGGATGCGTGATTGCATATGCAAGCTGCGGGATACTTGCAGATCATGTATTTGAACCTATGCTGCAGGAAAAGGGACTTCTTGCTAACAGCTTTGGAAAAGTAATTGGAATAGGTGAAGGAAGAGGCATAGGATTGATGCTTATTGCTGCTGGACTGCTCATGGTAGCAGTCGCATTTATACTTGCAAGCAGAAAAGGTATAACTAAAATGGAGGGGCACTACTATGAACATTAACTTAAAGATGTTGAAAAATGATTTTAAAAGAAACCGTGCTGGTAACGTTGCATTACTTCTATTCATGACACTCGCAGCTAGTCTCGTGGTTTCTGCAACCATTGTTATCATGCAGCTTATATCCTCCATGGTGGGAATGTACACTGTTGCACAACCACCACACTTTCTTCAGATGCATAAGGGAGCTATAAACAGAGAAGCCATAGATTCATTTGCTTCAACCAATGAGGAGGTTAAGGCGTGGCAAATTGTAGATATGATAGATATTGAAGGAGATGAACTAGAGGTTTATGGAGATGATGCATTTAGCTTATCAGATTGCTATCATCAAATCAGTTTAGTTAAACAGAACAAGGAATATGATTTATTACTTGATGAAAACAGAAATAAAATCCAGCTTAACAAAGGTGAAATTGGCATTCCAATGCTTCTTTTGGATGCCTATAATATAAAGATTGGAGATAAAGTTGTCTTAACGAGCAATGGTGTAACCAAGACCTTTAAAGTAACAGAATTTGTACATGACGCACAAATGAATTCTACACTTTGCTATTCCACAAGGATGCTTATAAGTGATGAAGATTTCAAAGAACTTAATGGAAAGGTAGGGGAAAATGAATATCTTATTGAAGTTTATTTTGCAGATTCATCCGAAGGCGCTAATTTTCAAACTTCTTATGAAAATGCAGGGCTTCCCCAAAATGGGCCAGCAATTACTTTTCCGATGATTATTCTTTTAAGTGCCATGACTGATATTATGATGGCTCTTATCTTGATTCTTGTAAGTGTACTCCTTGTGATCGTTGCCTTCATATGCATTAAGTATACGGTGATGGCTGCTATGGAAGAAGAAATAAGTGAAATCGGTACCATGAAAGCCATAGGCATGTCCTATCAAGATATAAGAGGTCTGTATCTTGAAAAGTATAAAATAATAGTGGGGATAGGCATTACCGTTGGTTATATACTTGGGCTAATCGCATCAAACAAGTTTACTGGACACATCACCAGTACCTTTGGTAATCAGCCTGTTTCAATGTTTACCTTTGGTTTCCCCATTGTTATGTGTATACTGGTGTATCTCATAACGAATCATTACTGTAAGAAGATTCTGAGGAAACTTAAAAAGGTAACCGTTGTGGAGGCATTGGTAAATGCAGAAGGGCTTGATGAAAAAGAACGCGTGAGAGATGGATTACATCGATCAAAGACAATGCCAGTGAATATACTTCTTGGTATAAGGGAGATCCTTCAAAATTTCAGAGGATTTATCATTATATTTATTGTGGTACTCATTTCATCAAGCATTATGATTGTTCCAATGAATCTTTCAAATACAATACGATCCAAGGAGTTCATTCTCTATATGGGAAGTGCTATGGAGGACATATCCATTGAAATCGAACAAGGAGAAAACTTAGAGGAGAAGTATAAGGTTATTAAAAATATTTTGATGAAAGATACAGATATTAAAGAATATAAGGAGTACAGAAGTGTACGCGTTGAGACAATAAATAGCCAAAATGAATGGATGAATCTTCAAGTAGAGTGTGGAAAGGATTCAGGAAGTGGGATTAAATATCTTAGTGGCAAAGAACCTACTCTTGAAAATGAAATGGCATTGTCAAAGCTTAATGCAGATGAGGTAGGAAAAAACACAGGCGATAAGCTTCTCCTATCCTATGGAGGAGAACTTAAAGAATTTATTATTTGTGGCGTTTATCAGGATGTGACAGGCGGAGGTAAAACAGCAAAGGCGATTTATGACTTTAGAGGATTAGATGCCATCAAGTACCAATTCACTATCAACCTTATTGATGGCGTCAATGTAGAACAAAAGGTCTCATTTTTGGATGAACAGGTTGGCCGAGGCTACGCCATATTATCAACAGATGAATTTATCAATCAGACAGTTGGCGGTGTTGCAAACCAGGTAGATGTAGTTACTAAATCAGTAGTGGTAATAGGTGTATTTCTTGAAGCATTGATAGTCGTTCTATTTATGAAACTAAGACTTATAAAAGATGCTCCCCAGATTGCCGCAATGAAGGCGATGGGATTTACAAATGCTGATGTGAAAAAACAGTATCTCTGCAAAATTTTATTGGTTGCAACGCTAGGTATTGCTA
>JAEXBC010000136.1 GCA_023457875.1 Bacillota bacterium
AATGGAAAATAGAGATCGCTTTATTTTGTCTAAAGGACATGGTGGACCAGCTTTATATGCAACCTTGGCATTAAAAGGATATCTTACTAAAGAAGATTTAGCTACACTTAATCGCCCTAATACAAAACTTCCAAGTCATTGTGATATGAACCTAACCAATGGAATTGATATGTCAACAGGTTCACTAGGACAAGGATTTTCAGCAGCAGTAGGAATGGCTGTAGCAGCTCAAATGGACAAAAAAGATTTAATGATTTATACCATTATAGGTGATGGTGAAAGCCAAGAGGGACAAATTTGGGAAGCCGCTATGTTAGCAGGTTCTAGAAAATTAGAAAATTTGATTGCCTTTACAGATTACAACAAAATGCAATTAGATGGTTATATTGAAGAGGTTAATGGATTAGAGCCTTTAGATAAAAAATGGGAAGCTTTTGGATGGCATGTGCAAACTGTAGATGGCCATGATATTAAGCAAATACTTTATGCGATTGATAAGGCTAAAAAGATTAAAGGAAAACCATCCATGATTCTTTTAGATACGATTAAAGGAAAAGGTGGTTACTTCTGTGAAAATATGGTGGCATCCCATAATATGACTATTACAGAAGAGACTTGGAAAAAGGCAGTTGAATTATTAGAGGGGGGGGAGATGTAATATGGTATTAGAAGATAGATGGCTAAGAGAAACCTATGTGGACTGTTTAATTGAAGCGGCGAAGCAAGATGACCGCATTGTGATATTAGAAGCAGACTTAATGAAGGCTGCTGGAACAGTAAGATTTAAGGAAGCCTTTCCAGAGCGTACAGTGAATGTAGGTATTGCAGAGGCGAATATGATTGGGTGTGCAGCTGGAATGTCAGCAATGGGTAAGATTCCTTTTACACATACCTTTACACCATTTTCAACGAGACGTGCATGTGACCAAGTAACTATATCTGTAGCTTATGCAGGACTTAACGTGAAGATTATGGGAAGTGATCCTGGGGTAACAGCTGAATTAAATGGAGGGACACATATGAGTATGGAGGATGTTGCAATTATGAGAAACATCCCTAATATGGTTATTTTTGAACCAACAGATAGTGCCCAGCTCATTAAAGCATTTCCTCAAATTGTAGCACACCAAGGACCAGTCTATATTCGTTTACTTCGTAGAAATGCCGTTAAAATATTCGATGAGAACTGTGAGTTTGAACTAGGTAAAGGTGTTACTTTAAAAGAAGGAAAGGATGTAACGATTCTAGCTTCAGGAATTATGACAGCAGAAGCCTTAGTTGCAGCTGATATGCTAAAAGAAGAAGGTATTGATGCAGAAGTCATTAACATACATACAATTAAACCCCTTGATACAGAGCTTGTTTTAAAAAGTGCCATAAAAACAGGGGCAATAGTAACAGCAGAAAATGCTTCTATTATTAATGGTCTTGGAGGAGCAGTTTCAGAATTTTTAAGTGAAACACATCCAACACCTATTAAACGTATAGGAGTAAAGGATCACTTTGGAGAAGTTGGCTTAACAGAATTTTTAAAAGAAAAATATGGTCTAAAAGCAAACAATATCAAAGAAGCTGCTAAACAAGCTATCTTAATGAAGTAGGGAGAACTGATCATGAGAGAAGAGCAACTACAAGATTTTAGAGAAAAGATAGAAAGTATACGCACCTTGATTGAAGCTAAAGCGGCAAAGGGAGTTATGATAAGCAATCAAAATCACTTTAGTTGGTTAACGGGTGGACGTGGATTTATTGGTCTTGCAGCAACAGCTGCCTGTGGAAGTATCATTGTTACTTTAGATCAGGTTTATCTGGTGGCTGAAAATATTGAGGCAACTAGATTATATAAAGAACAATTACAAGAAAATCCAATGATTATTGTAAAAGAGTATCCTTGGCATATTCCAGCCCAAAGGGCACAAATCATAAAAGAGATTTGCCCAGAAGGTCTATTAGATGAAGGGGCTCTCGCAAATGAGTTGTTTGAGCTTCGCACCGCTCTTTCAGCGTATGATCAAGATAGATATCGTGATATTTGCCAAACAACAGCAAAGGTCTTAGAGGGTATTTGCAAAGAACTAAAGGCGGGCACAACAGAGTATGAACTAGCAGGAATCCTATCAAAGGAAATGTGGGCAAACAATTTAGAACCTATTACCTTGCTCATTGCCTTTGATGAAAGAGCTTTAATGTATCGTCATCCTGTGCCAACAGATAATGTGCTTAAAAATTATGCTTTGATAGCAGTATGTACACGTCGCCAAGGGCTTATCGCATCAGCTACACGTATGGTAGCCCTAAAGCATCCAGGAGAAGAAATGCTAAGACGTCAACAAGTGGCAGCTTATGTTAATGCAACTTTGATAGCACATACAAAAGAAGGTGCAGACATGGCAGACATCTTTGAAAAATGTGCCATGGCATATAAGGAAAAAGGATTTGAAGGAGAGTGGACTTTCCATCATCAAGGTGGTTTAACAGGTTATAATCCAAGAGAAATTAAAGGAATGAGTGATGTTCACCACCGTGTAAAAGTAGGAGAAGCTTATGGGTGGAACCCTTCTTGCCAAGGTGCAAAAAGCGAAAACACAATTCTGGTTACTAAGCAAGGCAGTGAAAACCTAACCCATACTGGAGAGTACAAATATATAGAAGTAATGATTGATGGTAAGACCTACTTAGAAGAAGATATTTTAATCTTAAATCATTAGGAGGCTATTATGAGCAAAAAAATCATTATTGGTTCCGATAAATCAGGATTTTCATTAAAGGAAGCCATCAAATTACACTTAACCCAGCAAGGCTACCAAGTGGTAGATGGGGGTACCTTAAATGAAGAAGAACCAAAACCTTATTTTGAAGTGGCAAGCGCAGTAGCAAGCAGAGTTTCTGAAGGTGAATTTGAAAGAGGTATTCTTATTTGCGGAACAGGTATGGGTATGGCTATTGTGGCCAATAAGTACAAAGGTGTTTATGCAGCAGTTTGTGAAAATACTTATACAGTAGAAAAGAGTAGAGCAATTAATGATGCCAATGTCCTAACAATGGGTGGCTGGATTACAGGCGAGTTTGTAGGCTGCCAAATGGTAGATGTATTCTTAAATACGCAGTTCACGCAAAATCTAGAGGACTGGCGTGCAAAGAACTTACAAAATGCACGTATCAAGATCAAAGAAATTGAAGATTCAATTTATAGCAAATAGCTAAGGAGCAAGGTAAATAAAAATACCTATACAAAGGAGACATTAATGATGAAATACTTTTTAGATAGTGCCAAATTAGATGAAATTAAATATGCCTATGAGAACTACAAAATTGATGGGATAACCACGAATCCAAAACATATTAAATTAAGTGGCAAACCATTTATGCAAGTTGTAAAAGAAGTAGCCATATGGCTTAAAGAAACAGGACTTGAAGGAATAGATAAATTTCCAGTATCATTTGAGATCAATCCACATTTAGAAAAATGGGAAGAAATTGTAGAGGCAGCAAAAGAAGTAGCCTCTTATTCCCCAAACTATGTCATCAAAATCCCATGCTGTGAGCAAGGGTTAATCGCTGCTAAAAAGCTAGAGGAGATGGGCATCCGTACAAATGTGACCTTGGTATTTTCGCCTTCTCAAGCATTACCCGTAGCTAAATTAGGCGCTAAATTTGTATCTCCATTTGTAGGTTGGAAAGAAAATAGTGGAGACTCGGGAGAGTATATTCAACAAATTATTAATATTTATAAGAACTTCAACTATGATACAGAAATCATTGTTGCTGCAGTAAGAAATGGTAAACAAATAGGTGATTATGCAGAAATGGGCGCACATATTGTGACTTGCGGTCTAGATGTTTATAAAGCAAGCTTCGAACATCCATTTACAACTTATGGCTTAGGTGTATTCCGTGAAGCATGGGATGGTACAGCAAAAT
>JAEXBC010000137.1 GCA_023457875.1 Bacillota bacterium
AAATCAAGAAGAAAAAAGCCAAGAAGATAAGGCGTCTAAGTCAACAACCTTGGAAACAACGGCTCAGGAAGAAGCCTCAGACCAAACAGCACCAGAAGCAAAAACACCGACTGTAGATGAGGTATCAAAAGAAGAGTCAAAGGTTACTAAGGAGGAGGAGCAGATAGCCAAACCACCTCAGCAAACAAAACACCAGGATGAAGCCTTAGGATCTAGCTCACAGTCCATATCCCAAGCTACGCCACGATCCACACCCAAACCACAAACTACGCAGCAACCTAAACAGCAGACTACACGGCCACCCCAAAAAGTAGAAACAAATGAACCTTCACAAGAGACGCCCAAACAAGAAGAGCCGCGGCAGGCAACCAAAGCGCCTGACACCCCACCGGAAATCTATACCGAATTTGAATAAAAATTATAAGGAGGAGCACATGAAAAAATTAGTAAGGGTAAGTTTATTAGTATTTTTTATCATCATCATGGGGATTTCTAGTTTTGCGCAGCAGGAGACTAAAGTGATAGTGAATGGGGAAACCTTGGCTTTGGAGGAAGAACTCATTGTTAAAGAGGGGGTCATCTATATCGCTGTAAAAGATATAGCACCTGCTTTTAATTTTGAGGTCAAGTGGTCTTCAGATAGTAATACGGCTAACTTAAAGAATGATAACATGATTATAGGTATTCAAGCTAATAATAAGTGGTACTCCAAAAAGACAAAGGATGGTAAAGAAGGAACCTTTAAGTTTGATGCAGCTACAACCCCAAGATTAATGAATGGAAAGCTCTATGTTCCTATTGGTAATTTTACAATAGTAGCTGGAGGTAGTGTCGGAAGCGATAGCAACAAAAAAATCTATAACATTATCCATGACTGGGATTTAAAGTACAGCACCCATGAAAAAGTGAGTGTCTATGCAGGAACGGGCAAAAAGGGAGAAAAAGATGGGCAGATTAAACAAAGTCAATTTAAGTATGCTCAGAGTATTTATACCACAAAGGATAAGGTGACTTATGTATCAGATGCGGGAGTGCTTAGAAAGATTTCTAATGATACCGTTGAAACCTTAAAAATGAAGCCTCAATCTATTAAAGTTACTGCATTAAAAGGGATAGATAATGAAGTATATGCTTTAAGTGCTAAGTATAAAAATGCTAACAAAAAAGAGGTATACGGTATCTTTAAGATAGAGGATCATACGTTTACGGAAGTGCATATACAAGATGCAAAAGAAGCTAAAATTCTCGATTTTGATATAGCATCAAATGGTACATTGTGCATGTTAAAGGAGGAAATGGCTACTGGGCAAAGGTATATGGAAATCATTAATTTAAAGAAGAAATTTACCCCAATCATCACGCAGGTAGATGCGGCATTTGGTTGTTTGGCTGCAAGCGATGAAAAAGTATATCTGGGTAATAAGAATGGCAGTATATATGGTTATGATATGAAAACCAATACATTAACCTTACTTGCGGGTGAGGATAAGGTACATAGATTTAAAGATGGCACTGAGCCTCTATTCTGCTATCCAAGAAAAATCAAGTACTATCAAGGAAGTTTATATGTACTTGATTACAATCTACTAAGAAAAGGTTCTATCAGTGCATCAGGTACATTTAGTTCATGGCAGACAATAGCAGGCAAAGCAACAGGAGACATTAATCCTAAGATGAGTAGTGGCCCTTGTGAAAAGCTGTTGTTATCTACGGTTAATCCAATAGACTTTGCTATTAATGAGGGGGAAATTCTTATAACCGATGCGAATCAGTTTAAAGTGATGCGCATTAAATAGGAGGAAGCTTTGTGTTAGGTGAGTATAAGCTATTCATTGCTATTATTTTGGGGATGATGATAATAGCAATGATTTGGTTAAGAGTAAAAAAGGCAAAACAAAAAGAACTTAAGATGATTGCAGAAGATAAACTAAGAGACCAAGCCCTAAATAGAGCCTTAGCTAATGATTTATATGGGGGTAAAAAGGTATCAGATAGTATAGAGAGCTTGCCCTATGAGGTTGACTATAATCAAAGCCAACTTGATAATGGTCAAACGACACAGGATAAGATGATGCTTCAAGTCACAGCTTGCTCAGAGCTATCAAAGAGAAAATTTATGATAGAACTTAAGGATGTCATTAAGATAGGAAGAGCTAAGGGAAATGCGATTATGATTAAGGATTTAGCAGCACTACCTGTCCACTGTGAAATTTTTAGGCATGCTAATGATGCCTATATAAGGGATTTTAGTGGCAATAGAACACTCTTAAATCGTAAGAAGCAACAAGTGTATGTAGACGAGAAGGGGATTAAGTTAAAAACTGGAGATAAGATTGTAGTAGAAAATACCATTTTAGAAGTCATTATTATGGGTCAACAAGGTTCTTAAGAATAATGAATATGGAGAGAAAAGATGAGCTTAGTATTATTGGTGTATAGTGAGTACGCATTCAAGGAATTTTTGCTCCCTTTGATGGATAATACGGACTATGAATTAGTACTTAGAAAGGATATTTTCTGTATAGCGAATAACCTAGAAGTTAAACTTGAAGTCATAGATCATAGCTGGCGATTTGTAAGAAACAGTATATATAGTTTAACTAAAGAGGAAGTAGATTATTTTGAGGAGCAGATTAAAGATCAAGACGTGCTAAAGATGACAATCGATAATACGCAAACAATGACTATTGTTGTACGCATGGTGAAAAATTACTTTTCTGTATATGAGAAGTTTGACTTAAGTCGGCATCATCAAGTGACTATAGGGAAGAATAAAGAGAATTTAATTTGCTTTGATGACCTAGGGGTTATTTCACGTAGTCACGCCAGTTTAGTTAAAAAGGGCAATTACTATGTCATAGAAGACCATAGTGTCAATGGCACCTTTGTGAATCACATTCGTGTTCAGGGAAGCAAACAACTTGCTTTTGGGGATTGTATTGATATATTTGGATTAAGAGTGGTGTTTCTCGGGGATAGATTGGCCATTAATACAAGTCATCCTAATGTTAAAATAGATTCTAGGCTCAGCCCGATTCATAAGGGTATTGAAGTAGAAGGTGAGGATGAAGAAGGTGAAGGAGAAAGTCACGAGCAAAGGGTGATTTTTCATAGGTCGCCACGTTACATCAGTACATTAGATACACAGCCAGTGGAGATTGAAGTGCCTCCAGCACCTAAGCAAATGCAAAAACAACCATTGGCTATGATTGTTGGTCCCTCCATGACAATGGCATTACCTATGCTATTAGGTTGTGGTTTAACCATTTATGGTTCCCAAAGTAGTGGCAGTAGCAGTGGTATGTTTATGTACACTGGGCTTGTCACCGCCGTATCTTGCGCCCTTGTTGCAGCCGTATGGAGCCTTATTAATATTAATTATGCGAAGAAGAAAAATAGAGAAGAGGAGCTTCATAGATTTGAGGCTTACAGTGAGTATTTGATTAAATGCACAGAGACCATCAAAGAATCCTATGAAAAGAATACTAGGATTCTGAAGGAACGCTATATCGAGCCTTCTGTATGCTGTCATTATACAGAGGATACACCTAAGCTATGGGAAAGAAACTTTACGCATCAAGACTTTTTGACACAGAGAATAGGGATAGGGGACATACCCTTTCAGGTGCCTATTATCGTTCCAAAAGAACGTTTTACGCTTGTTAATGATAGCTTAGCCCAGAAGCCAAAATTTATAAAAGAAAACTATGAAATGCTTAAAGATGTACCAGTATGCGTAGACATTATCAGCAAAAATCTCATCGGTATTATTGGTGGTGAAGAAAAGAAGGGGGCTATTCATATTGTACATACCCTAGCGGCTCAAATTGCCACGAATAATTGCTACACAGATGTAAAAATGATTTTTGTGTATAATGGCAACGGCAACCAAGCTGAGGAAAACTGGGGCTTTGCCAAGTGGCTACCGCATGTATGGTCTGAGGATAAGAGAAATAGGTTTGTAGCAACGAATAAATCAGAAGCCAGTGATATTTTCTATGAACTAACCAAGATTCTCAGATTTAGACAAGAGGGAATTTCAAGCTTTAATAAAAGAAATACCCCTTTTAAGCCCCATTATGTGCTCTTTATAGAGT
>JAEXBC010000138.1 GCA_023457875.1 Bacillota bacterium
AAATAAAACTATACGTAAGGGGCGTTCATTATGCAAAAAATAATTGTACCCATATCAAAATGCATCCCTGGTATGATTACTGCTGGTCCTATTATCGACTTAACCACAGGTACTACTATCGTGGGGCAAAATCAAGAGCTTACAGCAGACCATATCAAAAACATTCCAAACTTCATTCATACGGATATTTGGGTTTACTTAGATACATTTAATAAGGTTTGGAATTTACCACCTGAAACAATTGAAAACTACAAAAAATATAGCAACACACTTATGTCAGTGGTTAAAGATGTTGACGATAATAACGCTTTAAATATTAGCGATTTTAATGTTCTATGTGATGAGCTACTTGTTGATTTTAATGCGAATTACAATTTACTTGGTTGTACCAATTTGATTGAACAACTAGATGCTACTACCTACAACCATAGCTTAAATGTAGCTTTTATTGCTGTGCTTATTTGTAGATGGTCTAAGCTCAATGAGGCCTTGATTCCTTCTGCTATTAAAGCTGGTCTACTTCATGATATAGGATTACTTAATCTTTCCTTTGACTACTTTGACCCTAAGCTCTCTATGACAGATGAGCAAATGGCTGAATATGAAAAACATCCTATTTATAGCTACAATATGACACGCAGACTCAAGGATTTGGACCCAGCCATACCCAAAGCCATTTTAGCACATCACGAGCACTGTGATGGTTCTGGTTTTCCTGTTCATATTAGCTCACCTTACATATCAACCTTAGGAAAGGTGTTATGTATTGCTGATGCATATGACTTACTGCACCGCAAATATCACCTATTTGATACCATTAAAATTTTACTTACTGATATGCTAACAAAATTTGATCCAAACTTACTTTTAACGTTTTGTACGAATATTGCCACCTATTTTATTGGTTCCTTTGTTGTATTAAGTACAGACGAAATAGGGGAAGTGGTTTTTATTAATCCGCAATGTCTCTATAGACCTATTATTCGTATTAATGAACGTTTCATTAACTTATACGAATACCCTGATATTAGCATTATTTCAATCCAATAAATTAGATAAGTAAGAAAAGAGAAAAAGGAACGATTGTAAAAAAAATATGCAATCGTTCTTTTTCTTTTATAAAAAATGAATTCACATTTATTTTAGCAATAGAACTTTTCTAAAACTACCTTATATAAACAAATATTAATATTTGTTTACACATATACTGTTGATAAAACTTAAAACTTTTTGTAAGATACAAGTAGAACCTCATACTATCTACAAAGGATGTGACATACGTTGAAGAAAAAGCCCTTCTTTTTAACGATATTTATATGTATTATCATTTCTTTTATTTTTATTGGGATTTGTATTTCACATAATCACTTTAACCATCAAGGTAATGTCTATTCCTTAAAAGACAATTGGTACTATAGTATAAATGGTAAAATTCCAGTTTCCCTGTCCTTACCTACTCATATTGACCATTACTTTAAAAAAGGTGATGTGGTAGATCTCTACACCCATTTACCCCTGACCTCCATTGACAAACCTTATCTCTATACATCGTTATATCTTCAATATGTTGAGATCTACTTAGATGGAAAGATGATCTATCAATATGGTTCTCCAGTAAAGGAAAATGAAACCGTTGTGGTTGGTAGCGGCTATATCTGTATTCCTCTACCTGAAAACTATACCAATAGTAATTTACATATACGTTATATCCATACCTTTAACCATATCACCAATTATTTATTTCCGATTACGCTAAGAGCACAAGATTTAAAGTCTACACTTATCTACGAAAAAGCTGAGACCCTTTATGCAAACAGTTGTTTCTTCATCTGTGGTTTGTTATGCATCGGTATAGGCATCTATTGGCTCGTAAAAAGACAGCCTTTTCTTTCCATGTTTCTTATTGGATTATTTGGACTTAATGCCTCTGTTTGGTTTTTATGCAATACAAAATGCATACAACTTTTTACTTCAGATTTAGTTTTTGTACATAACTTAGAATACTTTTGCTTTTATCTTTTATGTATTCCTTTATGGCTGTTTTTCTATATTAATGTTTCAACGCCTTTTTTGAAGAAATATTGCCTTACAGTCCTCATTCCATTTATTACATTTTTTATTGGTGCTAGCATATTGAACTTTTGTAACGTAGTTAACTATTTCCAACTACTTACTTTTTATCATATTTTACTGATTACCAGTATTCTATTACTTATTTTATTAATCTGCTTCTTCCTTTATCAACATCATCCATTGGGAAGAGGATTACTTATAGGTATTCTTGCCCTAACCATATCAGGGGTATTAGAGCTCATTAAGTTTTATTCCACCAACATACCTATTCGTTCATTCTTCAATTATGGCATCATTATATTTTTCATAAGCATCTCTGTATCACTGGTTAATTTACAACAAAAGCCTTCTAAAACCATACAGCCTGTTTTCCCTAATCAGATACCAGACATTTTTAAATCGTAATGTAATTTTTCTACCGCTAACTAGGTATGCTCTAATAAATTCAAATAGCGTTCCAGTATGGTATGATCTTGGCAACATTGGCCAGAGTAATAAAAAGTAACTCTGGGCTTCTCATAAGCATAACAAAGTGGCTCATTGCTACCTACAATAAGTTCTTTTAAATGTTTGATTGTACCTTCATTACCATCAAATAATTGAATATGCTTCGGTAAAATACTCTGAAGCTGCTTTCTAAAATAAACAAAATGAGTACACCCTAATACGATACCAGTGATTTCTTCTAAATCAAACCCCGCTAACTTCTCATGAAAATAATTTGCAATGAGCTTTTCATCAAACATATAATTTTCTGCAAATCCAACTAACTCAGGTAGCGCCAGAGAGTAAATGCGCTCTTGTTCTCCTAAACCATTAACTAACCTTTTATATTTCTCCTCCTTTAGGGCTAGAGGTGTAGCAGTAACCAAGATTTTCCCCTTAGGAAGATTGTCCATAGCCAGCTTAACCGCTGGCTCCATGCCAATAATAGGTATACTATAGCGTAATCTTAGCGCATCCACAGCAATGCTTGTAGCTGTATTGCAAGCTATGACGATTGCATCTACCTGCTCCTTAATTAAAAATTCAACTACCTGCATCACATAACCAAATACTTCTTCTTTTGACTTAGTGCCATAAGGTACATGATTGTTATCTGAATAATATATATAATCCACCTGTGGTAACAGGCGAAGTGCTGTCTTTAATACCGTAATGCCACCGATACCTGAATCAAATATACCAACTTTCACCCTAATTCCTCCTTTATCAGGTTCATATCTTCATTATTTTAATCCTATTCCCATTCCCTGTAAACTAACTTTTTCGTTTTTGATGCATTAAATAGGACATTATCTCTTGTAAATCAAATATCCGCTTTATCATTTTACTTTCAATTCGAAATATACTATAATATGAATAAACCAAGTGTGTAAAGGAGGTTTTTATGAATACCATTTATGTTTATGCGCTGGCTATTGGCCTTTTTTTCTTAATCCTTAGCTTTTTATTAGATGGACTAAGTGATATCATACAAGGCTTAAGCTATTTTTCCATTAGCTTTGATATCATGCCTGGTATTTTGCCAGTTACTCCTCTTCAAATTTGTGCTTTTTTAACAGGTTTTGGAGGAATAGGATACACCATATATACCTATACACCTTTTCACCTATTATTTGCCATTGCCTCTGGCCTTTTGTTAAGTGGACTAACGAAACTTCTTATTAATCATTTAAAAAAGGTAAATAGCGAGGCACTAACTGACGCTGACTTAATCGGTATGGAGGGAAAAGTGATTGTAACCATCTTTGAAAAGGGGGTAGGAAGTGTATCCCTAGATACGAACTATGGTAAAATCACCTACTCAGCAATAAGTAATAAGACAATTAAGCAAGGTACCCGCGTTAAAGTATTGGATGTAAACAATCATATATTAATCGTCTCAGATCAGCCGATTTATTTTTTAAGTAAAAACTAACTTATATCCTAATGACTATTATCCTAATGACTATTTGTTATATTTAAAATACCATTTGTGTATCAATAAATATAACTTATAATAAAATTATAATATATTGAAAGGGTGAGCTTATGCCAACAAATTTTCTTTCCTCTATACCAATAGGGATCATCGGTATAGTTATCGCTGTTATTTTAATTATTGCTATTATCCTAAGTATGTGGAAAAAGGTTCCGCAGGATAAAGCAGCAGTTATAACTGGTCTTAAAAAACGTGTTATTACTGGTGGTGGTGGTCTTGTCATCCCTCTATTTGAGCGAATGGATACCATCTCACTAGAAAGTATGAAACTCGATGTCAGAACAAACGGGGCTATGACTAGTCAAGGTGTACCGATTAATACAGATGGGGTTGCCGTAATCAAGGTACGTAATGACAAAAATTCTATTTTGGCAGCCATTGAGCAATTTAACTCTGCTAAAGAAGCTCAGACTGTTCAAACCATCAGCGATGTGGCAAGAGAAGTACTTGAAGGTAAACTTCGAGAAATCATTTCTAAATTAACGGTTGAAGAAATATATAACGATCGTGAAAGCTTTGGTGCTAAAGTACATGAGGTAGCTGGTACTGACCTGTCTGAAATGGGTCTAGAGATTAAAACCCTTACCATTAAGGACATTTCAGATAATAATGGCTATCTTAAGGCAATGGGTGAAGCCCGCATAGCTGAAGTTAAGAAAAATGCACAAATTGCTGTAGCTGAGGCAAACAAAGAAACACAAATCAAAACATCTGAGGCACAACGTCTTGGTGAAACTGCTTCTATTGAAGCACAAACTGCTATCGCTGAAGCCAATAAGAATAAAAATATCAAGCAGTTCAACTTTGAAAAGGAACAATTTGCTGCTAAGGCTGAAGCAGATGCTGCATATAGTATTCAAAAGAACATTACTCAAAAAACCATTACAGATACTGAGATGGACGCTGAAGTCATTAAACAGCAACGTCTTAAGGATGTAGAAACTGAAAAAATCCAAATTGCTATTGCTACCGAGCTTAAGAATATCGAATTAGCACAAAGAAAAGCTGAAAGAAAAGAACAAGAATTGATTGAAACAATGGTCAAACCAGCTGAGGCTCAGAAGACTAAAGAGCAACTGAACGCAGAAGCAAGTAAGTATAAAGAAATTGCAGAGGCACAGGCGAGAACTGAAGCGCGTAAATTGCAAGCTAACGTAGAAGCTGAAGCACGCAAGCTTCAAGCTGAAGCCGAATCAGAGGCGATTAGGATGCAAGGTCTTGCTGAAGCTGAGATAATCAAGCAAAAAGGTCTTGCTGAAGCTGAGGCAATTAGGATGCAAGGTCTTGCTGAAGCTGAGGCGATGGAAAAGAAAGCTGAAGCTTATGCTAAGTACACTGACGCAGGTAAAATGGAAATGCTGGTTACTATTCTTCCAGAATTGGCTAAGAATATTGCTGAGCCTATGTCTCGCATTGAAAAAATCATTGTTATGGATGGTGGTGGAGATGGAAATAGTGCTGTTTCCGTAGCTAAAACTGTATCAAGTACCATGACAACTGTAATGGATTCTGTAAAAGAATTAACTGGCTTTGATTTGGCAGACACCATGAAGGCACATACATATGATGCTGCTGTTAACAAAAATGTCACCTTGGATGTTGCACATACAGGAAGTCCTTTAATAGACAATGTTTCTTCACAAAAATAATCCAGTCCACTTATATCTTATAAAGGGATTGTAGTCTCATTATAGGGCTACAATCCCTTTATTTAGATATTGTCCTCATAGATCTCAATATCCATCTCGCTTTCCCACTGCCTTAATTGTTGATCTACTACTTCATTTTGCTTATCAGTAAACAAACTATCTTTAATCTCTTCCTTCACCTCTTCATAAGGACTCACCGTAGATTCTCTATTAATATGTTCTACTTTAATCAAATGCCAACCTTCTTTGGTTTGAACAGGTTCAGATACTTCTCCCTCATTAAGCTTTTGGGCAGCTGTTAGAAAGTTCGTATCATAATCCGGACTATTATAGGGGATATACTCAAGTAAACCGCCTTGTTTTTTTGTATCGTCCGTGCCATACTGAGTTGCTAATGCTTCAAAGCTCATGCCTTGTAGATATTTTTCTTTTACCTCCTTAGCTTGTTGCTCTGTTGGTACTAAAATATGATACATCATTGCTCCTGGCTGTACCATAAACAAATCTGGATTACCCTCGTAATACATTTTTGCCTCTTCATCTGTTACTGTAATATTGTCACAGCACGCAGTAATCACTTGACCGACAATCAGGTCTTCTCTTAGCATCACTTCAAGTTCATCTAATGACATCCCACTTGTATTTAGAGCTTCTTGAAAGGCTTTCTCGGTGTCATAATCTGCCTTTAAAAGTTCTAATTGCTGATCTACCTCTTTTTCTGTGACCTTAATACCCAAGCTATCAGCTTGAGCAATGAACACTTGTATCTCTATTAGATAATCTACTAAAAGACGTTTTTGTTCTTCATAGTATGTCATAGCCTCTTCATTATTTGCATAATCCTGTCCATATTGCCACTTCATGGTCGCATCCAAGTAAAGAAGTTGCTGTTCTAGTGCCCTTCTTGTAATTTCAATATCATTTACTTTTGCAATGACGACATCCTTATTTAATGAAGCTTTCTGTATCTGATTACTTGCTGTATTATTGCAGCCAACATCTAATGACAGTAATATTGCCACTAAAATGAATATATACGCCTTCTTCACTAGTCTCATGATCTTCCTCCCTGACATACTACTAATGATCCAGTTCAAACCAAAATGTACTTCCGTGACCAATTTCACTTTGTACACCATATCTTGCTCCGTGCGCTTCTAGAATATTTCGCACAATTGATAACCCTAACCCAGTTCCTACTGTTGCTCTTTTATGACTTTTATCTACTTTATAATAACGTTCCCAAATATAAGGAAGGTTTTCCTTGGCAATACCCTCTCCTGTATCAATCACTTCAATACGAATACGGTGTTCTAGTATTCTTTGCTTGACGCTTACCTTTTTATCTTCTCCAGTATAATTAATCGCATTATTAATCAGATTGTATATAACCTGTGAAAGTTTAAGCTCATCTCCAATAATGGTAACTTCTTCATCATAATCAAAATCAATCAAAAATCCTTCACTTGCCGTTAATGTGTTATACCTTAGCAGTAAGTTCTGTATCATCTGTGTTAAGTTAAAGGGCTTCTCGTCTAAACCCTCCGTACCTGCTTGAAGTTTTGATAAATCCAATAAATCATTGACTAGCTGTGTTAAGCGCTTTGCCTCATCCACAATAATTTGCGAGTTTTCTGGTGAATTTTCAGAGGGCAAATCTCTCATTAACTCTGCATATCCCGTAATTAAAGTAAGGGGCGTACGTAAGTCATGAGATACATTGGCAATAAGTTCCCTTCTTAATTTTTCTGTCTTTGCAAGTTCTGTGGAAGTCTGACTTAATGTATTAGATAATTCAGCTATTTCTTTATATCCCTTTTCATCAAAAACAATTTCCTCATCACCAATAGCCAGTTTTTTTGCCTTTTGATTGATATTAATAATAGGCCTTGCAATCTTCCTAGCAATGATGAGGGCCAAAGCAAATGCCAAGCAAATCATAAATAAAGTGACATAACCAAGCTGCATACGAATTGTACTGACAGTGGCATCTACAGGAGCGATCAAACTGTTGATTAATAGTACATATTGATTGCCGTTTTTAGTCGTTAGTATTTTAGTATAAATCATGGAATCATCTTTGTTCTTTAAATTGACTGGAACCCTGTTAAGCATACTACCATCTTGTTCAAGCCGCTTACTCATTTCATTATAGTTAAAATAATAAAGTAACTCTCCACCTCTTTTTTGGGCATTCACCCCAACTAAGTAATATTCTAGATTAGACATATAATATATGCTACTATTATTGAGCTCGTCTCTCCTATAAAGTGCCTCTCCATCCATTGTTGTAAGTACAATACATAAGTTTTTTCTGCGGGCTAAACTATCTAAGATAGAAAGTAGCTGTTCATTATCTACGCTTTGCTGTATGCGTGTGCCTACACTTTTTACTTCATTGATTTTTATTCTTTTGTAAAAATCATCTAAAAAAACAACCTGAAGCATCCATAATACGCCAAGCAATACACCTACAAACAAACTTAAATATCCAAATAATTGCCATCTGATGCTCCATCTATTTTTCTTCAAAGCGATAACCCACTCCTCTTAATGTCACAATGCGATTCGCATGTTTTCCTAGGCTCTTTCTCAGTATCTTAATATGTGTATCTAAAGTACGATCATCTCCATAATAGTCATAGCCCCATACATTACTAATTAAGCGCTCCCGAGATAGCGCAATACCTCTATTTCTTACCAAATAAAAGAACAACTCATATTCCTTAGGTGTCATCTCTATATTTTTGCCATCAATACTTACAAGTCTTGCATCAAAATCTACTACAAGTCCATCAAAATCTATGATGTCTTTAGTGGAAACTGACTCTTGGGGAGTACTATTGTGACGTTTTAATATCGCATGAAGCCGCATCATCAGCTCCTTAGGTGAAAAGGGTTTAACGACATAGTCATCTACGCCTATCTCAAAGCCATGTATACGGTCATATTC
>JAEXBC010000139.1 GCA_023457875.1 Bacillota bacterium
GACGCGCTAGATTCAGGTTCTAGTGTCCGTAAGGACGTGGGGGTTCAAATCCCCTTCTCTGCATGAATAAAGACTGTCCTGTGATAGGATACCTCCAAAGTAGACAAGGTAAACAACCCAATCTACTTTGGAGGTATTTTTATGTCAGACATTTTATATATCCATTGCGTAAAAAATACAAGCATATGAAGATCATCTTTCAGAAAGGTAGCGTTAACTGTTATGAAAAAGAGAAGGATCTAAGAGCTTAAAGCTATTTTGATAATAATCAATAAGGCCCTCCTCCTTCATACGAGCAAGTTCACGGCACATAGAGGGGCGAGATACATTGAGGTAATCGGCAAGCTGATTGCGGTTAAAGGGTAGTGTAAAGGACTTACTATTTGTGCGTTGTGCTTCAAAGGTGAGGTAGGAGAGAAGTTTTTCCCTCATACTTTTTAGTAAGATGATATCCATCTTGTTATTTAGATGATAGTTTTTTTCTGCCAGTAGGTTCATCATATTATGGATTAAACTAAAGTGAAAGGAACAGCCATTTTTGCAGCCGATTGTAATGCGTTCATAAGGAATAAGTAGTAGTTTTGCCTTTGAAAGGGCAGTAGCAGAGACAGGCGAAAGGCGTTTAGTGGTACTTACGACTCCCTCACCAAAAAGCTGACTACAATTTAGCAAGGAAATAATATTCTTTTGTCCAGCAAAGTTCGTCTTGGCAATTTCAATTTCGCCCTCTATAACAATATAAACGTAGTTTAGTACATTTCCTTGATTAAAGATAAGCTGATGCTCATCAAAACTTTGAAGGGTAGCATTTAAACAAGGCAAAAGAGAAAGGAGCTCTTGCTTTGAAATATTTTTGAAGAGTGAACACTTAAGCAGGGTGTCGAGCTGAGTATCTGTCATCATATTGATTCCTTTCAAATTTATTTTCAAATATTTTTTGTTGTTTGTAGCTGTGGCTACATCTTTCTTATAGTCTTTATATTATTATAGGTTCATAAACAAGTCAACACTATAAGGAGTGAATAATATATGGAAAATAAAATGTTTTGTTATCAATGTCAAGAAACTGCTGGGTGCACAGGATGTACATCATTTGGAGTTTGTGGAAAGTCACCAGATTTAGCAAGAATGCAAGATTTACTTATTTATGTGACAAAAGGATTATCAGCAGTAACAACTGCCCTTCGTGCGCAAGGTGAGCAAATTAGTAAAGAAGTGAACCATTATGTGACACTGAATTTATTTACAACCATTACAAATGCCAATTTTGATGATGCCATCTTCTATAGTAGAGTATTTGAAACGTTAAAAATTAAAGAAGCTTTACTAGGTAAAGTTAAGGATCAAAAGAACCTTCCAGAAGCTGCATTATGGCATGGTACAACCAAAGAAGCGCTAGATGAAAAATCTAAGGTAGTAGGGGTGCTTGCAACCAAGGATGAGGATATCAGAAGCTTAAGAGAATTGATTATTTATGGAACTAAGGGACTCTCAGCTTACATGAAACATGCCAATGAATTAGGCTATGATGATGATGCGATTAATAGCTTTGTGCAAAAAGCATTAGCAGCTACCTTAGATGATAGCATGAGTGTGGATGCCCTTATTGCACTTACCTTAGAAACAGGTAAAGTGGGTGTAGATGGTATGGCACTACTTGATAAGGCCAATACAACAACCTATGGTAATCCAGAAATGACAAAGGTAAATATTGGCGTAGGAACAAATCCTGGTATCCTCATTTCAGGACATGATTTAAGGGATTTAGAAGAGCTTTTAGAGCAAACCAAAGGAACGGGTATTGATATCTATACTCACTCAGAAATGCTTCCAGCTCACTACTACCCACATCTTAAGAAATATAGTCATCTTGTAGGAAACTATGGTAATGCATGGTGGAAACAAAAAGAAGAGTTCGAAAGCTTTAATGGACCAATTTTAATGACCACTAACTGCATTGTGCCACCAAAGGATTCTTATAAGGCACGTTTGTTTACAACCGGAGCAGCTGGTTTTGCAGGCTGTGAGCATATTGAAAAAGATGAAAATGGCAAAAAAGATTTTTCTAAATTAATTGAACTAGCAAAAACTTGCAAGGCACCAACTGAAATAGAAAAAGGTGAAATCCTTGGTGGCTTTGCTCATAACCAAGTTCTTGCCCTTGCTGATCAAGTAGTAGAAGCGGTGAAAAGCGGTGCTATTAAGAAGTTCTTTGTTATGGCAGGTTGTGACGGACGTCAAAAATCAAGAAATTACTATACAGACTTTGCAAAAGCACTTCCAAAAGATACGGTTATTTTAACAGCAGGTTGTGCAAAATATAAATATAATAAATTAGAACTTGGGGATATTAATGGTATTCCAAGAGTATTAGATGCAGGACAATGTAATGATTCTTACTCACTTGCAGTTATTGCACTTAAGTTAAAAGAGGTATTTGGACTTGAAGATATTAATGAATTACCAATTGCCTTTAATATTGCTTGGTACGAACAAAAAGCAGTTATTGTCTTATTAGCGCTTCTTCACTTGGGCGTGAAAAACATTCACCTTGGACCAACACTTCCAGCCTTCCTATCTCCAAATGTAGTGAATGTATTAGTGGAACACTTTGGAATTGGTGGCATTACCAATGTAGAAGATGATATCAAAATGTTTTTAGCATAAAAAGGAGGAAAGTATGAGTGCATTTTTAGGACCTATTCATTTTTGGCTTTACAAAAAAATACAGCTTCAGGCACAACTAGTAGATGAGATTGTTAACTTAGGAAAGGAAAAAGGATTCAGTGATCTTGATACCTATCTTAATGAAACTTATGGCATTATAGAAAATCGTCCCCTTGAAGAAATGATTGATGAAGGAAACATTCATGGCTGGTTACAAGCAAAGGTAGCAATAGTAGAGTCTAGGTTAGCTGAAAGTGTTACCATGCTTCTTAAAAAAGATGAAAGTAGCCTTGCTGATATAGAAAAGTTGTTCTTTGCACATGGAGAGAAACAAGGGGAAATACTTGCTAGAGAAGAAGGCATTACCCTAAGCAGCATTTACAAGGCAATAGGTGATTTATTATTAGATGGAATGCCTTGTGACCATGCGGTGCAGCTCATAAAAAATGAAGTAGATGAAGTAGTATGGAAAAGAGTAGGTTGCGTGCACCGCGCATACTGGCAGCAGGTGGGTGGTGATGTAGACAACTACTATGTACTACGTGAAGCATGGCTTAAGGGCTTTACTGAGGCGTTAGGTGTAAACTATATCAAAGATGATGCATTAACTTATCGTATCACAAGAGGTGAATAGTATGAACACAATTGATTTAATGATAGAAGAACATCGCTTAATTAAAAGAATACTTGGTGTTATTCGAAAGGCTTGCTTTGGTATATTAAAAGGAGAGGCCATTTGCTATGAAGATTTTGAGCAAATGATGGATTTTGTTAAAAACTATGCAGATGCCCATCATCATGGAAAAGAAGAAAAATTCTTATTTAATGAAATGGAAGAGAGATTGGGTGCACTAGGACAAAAGCTTATTCGTAATGGAATGTTAGTAGAACATGACCTAGGCCGCTTATATATGAGTGAGCTTAGAGATGCTCTAGAGCGTACTAAGGCAGGCGATGAGGAGAGTAAACTAGATGTCATTGCCAACGCCGTGGGTTATACACATCTTTTAGACAGACATATCACTAAAGAGGATGATGTGGTCTATAACTTTGCTAGAAGGCAGTTACCTCAAGAAATACTTGAAGAAATAGATGAAAAAGCGGATTTATTCGAGGAAGAAGCTTTATTAAAAGGAACTCAAGAAAAGTATCTGCAAATAGTAGAAGGTCTTGAGAGAAAATACGAAGTCCATTAATCAAATTAAGAAGGTGACCTCAAAAAGTTAGAACTAAAAATCTGACTTTTTGAGGTCGCCTCTTTATAAATGTAATATTATTTTATATTTTACGGTATAATAGGATATGGTGATGAATCAATTATCTTCAAAAGTAAATACCGCAAAAATGTATACCAAAATAAACATTGTTTATAGAAAAAGAGTATGCTATAATGAACAGCAAATAGCATATTCCATAAGGGAGTAGTCGGCACTTAAAGGTGCGATTAAATCAACATCATGAATTTATTTCTGGTTTAATCTTAATTGGCGAGACTTATATACTGTAGGGTGTATAAGTCTCGCTATTTTAGTTATGTGAAAAGTCTTTTTTGTTTGACATGAAGTAAATTTATCATATCTTTACGAAAATATGCTATAAGTTTCTAGAAGGATGAAAGAAGGAGTGAAATGATGAAGTACTTTAATGTGAGTAAAGAAGAAGTTTTAGACGAACTTCAAGTGAATTTGGATCAAGGTCTTACTTCTTCAGAAGTAAAAGCACGGCAAGAAAAATATGGGAAAAATGAATTTACGCCAGCAGAAGAAGAAACACTCTGGGACAATATTAAAGATGGTATTTCTGAACCCATGATTATCATCTTGCTAATAGCAGCAGGAGTCAGTGCTTTAGTAGGAGAAATTCCAGATGCTATTGGAATTGTTGTAGCAGTAGCCCTTGGCGTAACCATTGGTATTGTGACCGAAGGTAAATCTAAGAAAGCAGCAAAAGCACTTTCTAAGATGAGCGAAGATATTGAAGTAAAAGTAGTTAGAGATGGGAAGATTACATCCATATTAAAATCAGAGATTGTACCAGGTGATATCGTACACATTATGACAGGGGATATGGTGCCTGCTGATGGACGTGTCCTTGAAAATGTTAATCTCAAGGTAAGAGAAGATATGCTCACAGGTGAATCAGATGATGTTACAAAGAAGGCGGAACTTGTTGTAGATTTAGAGG
>JAEXBC010000140.1 GCA_023457875.1 Bacillota bacterium
TTATTTTAGAATGAGGTTTATATGGAGCAACAACGCTATTATAGTCTTAATCAATTTCTCCGCGAGCGCCATGGTGGCTCAAAGGTTATTAAGCTTTCCATTGACGGCGGCTTTACATGTCCTAATAGAGATGGACTTATTTCTTCAAAGGGCTGCTTATTTTGTAGTGAACGTGGAAGTGGAGACTTCACTTTTTCTGAGCAAGGCGTGATTACCAAACAACTTTCTAGTGCCGTTAGTTTACTCTCCGATAAATGGGGTAACTCAAATAAATACATTGCTTATTTTCAGGCATTTACGAATACCTATGCCCCCTTAGAATTGCTCAAACAAAAATACGAGGAGGCACTCGCTTTTCCTGGCGTAGTGGGTTTAGCCATTGCTACTCGCCCTGACTGTCTAAGTCCTGAAATAATTGATTATTTATCGGAGCTTAACTTACGTACTCATCTTTGGGTCGAACTAGGCCTACAAACCATTCATCAGTCAACCGCACGCCTCATTAATCGAGGCTATGACCTAGCTGTTTTTGAAAAGGCTGTGCATAAATTAGCCCAGTCTTCAATAGAAACTGTAGCTCATCTTATTCTAGGATTGCCCCATGAAACACCAGAAGATATGCTTGCTTCAGCAAAGTATATTAGTACACTACCACTTCAAGGACTCAAGCTTCATATGCTTCATGTTTTAGATAATTCACCACTTTATAGCTATTATAAAGAAACGCCCTTTCCTCTTCTTACAGAAAAAGAGTATATTGCGTTAATCGGTCAGATTCTCTCGCTACTACCTTCCCATTTTGTTATTCATCGACTAACGGGAGATGGTGCTAAGGCACATTTAGTGGCACCTCTTTGGACAAAAAATAAGAAACATGTACTTAATGAAATCAATAAATACTTAAGTCTTAATGACATATATCAAGGTAAATATTTAATCCAATATTGAGTTTATGCAATTTTTAATATAAAATAATACTAATAAATATAAGGAGGCACACTGTGAATATTAATCATGAAGATTTTACTGTCAATAAACTCATCGTTCTTTATCTGTTATCTCAAGTAAATATGCCTCTTTCTTTATCTCAAATGACACAAATCATTCTTGAACGAGGATATACAGATTATTTTTCCTTACAGCAGTACCTAACAGAACTAGAAAAATCCATGTTTATTACTGTGTCTAAACAGCATAATACATCCTACTATAAAATCTGCGAAAAAGGGCTAGAGGCATTAAACTTCTTTTCATCTAGAATTCCTGACTTTATTTGTAAGGAGCTAGATCTTTTTATTGAAAAGAATTGGAGAAAGTTTAAGAGCGAATTAGATATTCATGCGGAATATACACCAGGAAAGACTAATGAATATATGGTTCATTGTACAATAACCGAAAATAAATCCACCTTAATTAATTTAGATATTAATGTTGGTTCAAAAAAACAGGCAATTGACCTTTGTAACAAATGGAAAGCAAATGCCTCCAGTTTATACGGAGACATTTTGCAGCTCCTTTCAAAATAGGTTACTATAAATTCTCCTAGAGCGCATACAAAAAAAGTCAAAAGAACTTAGTTCTTTTGACTTTTTTTGTATCGGGGTGACAGGACTCGAACCTGCGGCCTCCTGATCCCAAATCAGGCGCTCTAGCCAAACTGAGCTACACCCCGGTATAGAGCGCGAAACGGGACTCGAACCCGCGACCCTCTCCTTGGCAAGGAGATGCTCTACCAACTGAGCCATTCGCGCATAATCTTTGTCAAGATTTCACCTGACGAAGATTATATTATCATATTTTATTTTCAGTGTCAACCTTCTAATTCATTAACTTTTTGAACTTTTTATTAAGGGCTTTAGCCTACTTATTCATAATTTCTAATGGCTTCGATTTGCTTGTTAATATGCCTCTTTAGCTCTTTTGCATACATATAGTTTGAGGAAACATCTTTGAAATAGTCATTCACGATTTCATCAATTTTAATTTGGGCTAATTCGTTATCTGAGTCTAGTTGTGTATTTGAAAAATTGATTTCCTTCAATATATCTTGTGCTTTATAAGTATTTTTTTCTTGACTCATGTTTGCTATTTGCTGAATGTTTTCTTCTAGATATTTGCTCTTTTCATGATGCGTCAGATCACTTATTCGCTCTATACTTGCTTCTTGATCAATGCTTTTTTCTTGATGAGTCAGACTACTTATTTGCTCAGTGTTCGCTTCTGGATATACGTTTTTTTCTGAATGCGACAGATCACTGTCTTGTAATTTAGCGTCCTTTTGTTGTTCCGAGTCCATCAATGAATCTATGCTGAGTATACTAGTCATAAACTTCTCTTCTTGATTCATTACATTCACGGCATAGTTTTTGCTTTGCTCCATAGCCACAATATTTTTTTCTGTCGTATCCTCTTCCTCTGGCACTAGCTGAATAATTTGTGTATCAAACTGCCCTCTTTCCTCTTCAAACTTCTCTGGTACATTTTGCATAAGGAGTTCACTACTTGTCCGTTCATCCTGCTGATTTTCCTCCTCTACAGAAAAGGGAATGAGTATGGTTTGTTCTTGCCACGAATTATTCTTCCCTTGTCCAAGGGTATTACTTACTTCCTCATCCTTAGGAGGGAATTCCACATTTTTAATTTTCAAAGAGCTTGCTATTTGTTCAAGCTTCTGGGCTTTTGCTGAAGTAATAACTTTTTTGGTTATAGTAGATTTATTGACAGCTGGTGTTTCTGGTTCATCTGCCTTAACTAACAATTGCCCCATTGTATGAAGCGTATTATATATATCTTGCGTTACCTTAAGCTTTGGCTCTTTAGTGAGGGTCTGCTTCAATCTTTTTGAATGAGGAAATTCTACATCTAGAAGTGCTTTTTTACTCTCTAACTGGGATCTTGTATTGATACTCATTAAATCCTCATCATCTTCTTCTAACATAGATAATTCTAATTTACCTTGCTTTAAATAATATTTATCAGATTTATTCATGATTCTCCCCCTGATTACATTATTAAATGCTCATACTATATC
>JAEXBC010000141.1 GCA_023457875.1 Bacillota bacterium
GATCCTTAATTATCGTACACCTGAGGAACTATTTGAGAATGAATTGGATGCTATATACGCTGTATAAATATTGTGGTGAAATAAAAAACACAACTAGTTCAACTTGTTATTGCAATTTAGGTAAATACATTAAATGATATATCAATATAAATAATCAATATAAATGATTCAAAATATATTTGACAATAAAACATTGTTATGCTACTATGTGCTTAATAATAAAACAATGTTACGGAGATGATAGATGATGGAAAGCAAAAAACTGGATTCACTCAATATTGAGGGGCTTGGCACCTACGCTGGAGGAGAGTTTGATCGGGTTAATATTTCTGGGAAAGGAACAATTACAGGAGATTTAAAATGTCAAACCCTTGATATATCTGGGCTATCTAAAATACAAGGGCAAGTGGCCTGTGAAAACATGAGGGTGTCTGGTTGTGGTAAGTTAGAACATAACATTGTTGCGGATGATATTGAGGTGTCAGGTACATTAAAATGCCTTAAGTGCCTAGATGCAAAAAGCCTTTATATTTCAGGCATGAGTACAATAAAACAATGTTTAAAAGCTAATAAGGTAAATGTTTCGGGAATGCTTACTGTAGATGGGGAGATGACTTGTGAAGAAGTTAAAATTGATGGGATGCTTAATTGTGAGTGCTTTTTAAACTGTGAAAGATTAGAGATTAGCTGTGTAGGAACCTCAAAGCTCAATGAAGTGGGGGCAGCGGAGATAGTTGTCAAAGCTAGCGCTAGTAAAATCCCTAATATTTTTGGATTTTTAGTACCTAAGGTTTTTAGAGAAAATAAGGTGATTGCTAACGTTATTGAGGGAGATGAAATTACATTAGAGAATTGTCAGGTAAAAGTTGTTAGAGGTAGGAATGTAAGAATTGGTGTGAATTGCCAAATCGAAACACTTGAGTATAGTGGAGAAGTTCAAATACATGAGAGCTCAAAGATAGCCCAAATCAATCAGATTTGATTTTATACAAGTAACAAACCATGCACTAGGAGCGTGGAAAGGAGATGTTGAAGATGGAAAAAGGAAGGATTAAGATTGCTGGCAATGGCACCATACAGTCAGGAACCTATGAGGAAATAAAGGTAATGGGTAATGCAAGCGCCAAGGGAAACATTGTTGCAGACAGAATTAAAATCATGGGAGAGACTAAGTTCGAGGGAGATGTAGAAAGTAATGAATGTACAATCTTAGGTAGGTGTGAGATCACAGGTAATATTAAGGTGGGCAGGCTAAAGGTTAATGGTGAATGCATTATAAATGGTATTTGTGAGGCGGAGGAACTTATCGTCAATGGCTCTAGTAATGTGAGTGGCGAAGTGATTTGCAAGCATGTGGTTGTAAGAGGGCGTTTAAAACTTAATGAGGATTGCAGAAGTAATAGCATAAAGGTTTATGGACAAATGATGACTTCTTGTAATATAAGCTGCGAGGAAATAACCATAGAAGGAAAATTTGATTGTAAAGAACTTTTAAATGCCGAAAAGGTTTATGTTCACACCACGACGCACTCCTATTGCAAAGAAATTGGAGCCACTTATGTTGAAGTCTTAAAGCCTATCTATCATTTTCTATGGCTTTCCTATCACAAAAAGAACACATTTACCTGTGAGCTTATTGAGGCAGATGAAATGAAACTCGAAAATGTAGTAGCCAAGGTAGTGAGAGGAAAAAGTATAGAATTGGTTCACAACTGTGACATCAATACAATCGAATACAGCGAGGTCTACCGTGAGGGAGATAACTGTATGGTAAAGGAGGCTACAAAAATTGATTAACATAGACAAGACAGAAGGAAAAAAAGATACTGAGGAGCTCATTTCGAAAAAAGATTTACTTAGTCTTACGAAGATTTCATATGGTCAACTCTATAGGTGGAAACGTATGAACATCATTCCAGAGGATTGGTTTATCAAGAAATCAACGCCAACGGGACAGGAAACCTTCTTTAAAAGGGATAAGATTTTGGAGCGGATTCAAATTATTTTATCCATGAAGGATGACATTTCTTTAGAGGAGATTGCAGAGGTGTTTAATAAGAAGGAAGATGAAAAAGCCTTTGATCTATCTTATGTTATTGAAAAGGGAGTCATTAGCAAAGGGGCAGGAGAAGCTTTTATGTCTCTGCAGTCAGAAAAGAAGGTTTTAAATCGAGAGGAATTAATTGACCTTGCCATTATTGAGAAGTATTTGCTTAAGTCGGCTATTACCTTTGATGAGATGAAAATGGTGATAGAAAGCATGGAGGAAGCAGTGAAAAAACTATACAACCAAGAGGGAAGATTGGTTCTCTATAGAAAATTTGGCGTTCCCTTTATCATGGGGTATAACAATAGCAGCGAAATCTTAGTAGATGCTAAGGCGGTTAAAATTATGGAAGTAGATTTAATTAAAGAATTTAGTGAGATGAATAGGAAGCTCATCTAAAAGGATACCGAGGCACATAAAAATTGGGGAGAGTAAAGAGTGAGAATATGAACGAAGAAAAGTTATTTCATAAGGATTTTACATTAGTTGTTATTGGGCAGATTATATCCTTGCTAGGTAATGCCACCATTAGGTTGGCGCTGCCCTTATATTTATTAGATTTAAGTGGGTCAGGTGCTTTATATGGAACAGCTTTGGCGTGCTCTATGATTTCTATGATTTTGATTTCACCCATTGGGGGTGTTGTTGCTGATCGGGTTAATAAGCGAAATATTATGGTGGTGTTAGATTTTATTACAGCAATCCTACTCATTATTTTTCTCGTAACAGTTAAAGTAGCCAATCCTATTGTGATGATTATGATTACCATGATGATTTTATTTGGTATTCAAGCCATGTATCAGCCTGCTGTACAAGGAAGTATGCCCCTTTTAGCCTCAGGGGAGAATTTATTAAAAGCTAATGGCATTATTAATGGGGTGAGTGCGCTTTCAAATTTGATAGGGCCTATAGTGGGGGGGATGCTGTATGGCTTCTTTGGGATATGGCCAGTTATTGTAGTAGGGACAGGTTGTTTTGCTTTTTCAGCTATTATGGAGATATTTATTGTCATACCTCATGTAAAACACGAAAAGAAAGGCAGTGCAATAGAGATAGTAGTAGGTGATTTTAAAGAGGGCATACATTTTGCTGTCAGGCAGAAGCCTATTATTATGAAAGTATCTTTAATCTGTGCCCTTTATAATTTAGTGATCTCCTCCATGTTAATGGTAGGTATGCCAATTGTTATTAAGATCAACTTAGGGTTATCTGATCAGCTTTATGGGTATGCAGCGGCAGCAATGGGGGCAGGAAGTTTGATAGGAGGTATTATACTGACTGTTTTTGCAAGAAAGTTTTCTGTAGATAAGGTGCATTTTCTTTTGTTTGGTTCGGGGCTTGTCCTGGTGCCGATCAGTATGGGCTTGGTTTTTGAGTTAAACCCACTCGTTATTTATGGTTTAATAATTTTATGCAGTGCAGCCTGTATTACACTTACTACTATTTTCAGTATTCAAATTATCACCCATTTACAAGCTGAAACACCTAATCACTTAATTGGAAAGGTAACTAGCTGTGTAATGGCATTATGTATGTGTGCTCAGCCCATCGGGCAAGCTATTTATGGCATCTTATTTGAGCATTTTAACGCTGGTTCGGGAGTCATTATTCTTGTGTCTACTATCCTTTCGATGATTATTTCCTTAGCAACTAAGAATCTTTTTATAAATATCAAGTTAGAACTTGAGTACTCATAAATGCCTTGCCACATTAAAATAGAAAAAGGTATATATACGTTATAAAAATGAACACAGTACAATCTAGGCTTAGGTAGGTTGTACTGTGTTCATTTTTATATTTAGAGGGATACTTGTTTTTAAAATGATCTTAAATAAAAGTCTGATTAATTATTTTTAGTAGCGGTTAGAATCCACACAAATTTGTTCATTTGCTTGAATTGGATGGTAAAGCCCGCATCTGTGAAAAGTTTGCTTATGACTTGGTGTGTAGTGTAGAACTCTGTTTTCAAATCCTGAGCAAGGCTTGTAGCACCATTAGCGAGGGCTTCTTCGAGGATTGCCTGAGAGGCCTGCTCAGAAACATACATGGTATCTGCAATAATAATCTTGCCTTCAGGACGAAGCTTACTAGCCATGAGCTTAATGGATTTGGCTTTTTCTTCATCATCTAAGTGATGGAAGGCGTAACTAGAAATGATGGCATCTATGCTGTTATCGGGCACATTAAGGGTGAGGAAAGAACCGTTTTGCGCAGGAATATGAGGATATTTTGCCTGTGAGATTTGACGCATTTTTTGGTTGGGCTCAATACCGATGGCGTTATAACCATTTTGATAGGCAACATCAGCCAGGTTTCCTGTTCCAGAGCCAATATCCAAGACGGTAGAGCCTTTAGAAAATCGAATTTGGTTAACGGTTTCTTTAAGGATTTCTTGATACTTTTCAAATACCTCAAAGTATTCACCCTTTTTAGCAAATACGGTTTCATCATAATGGGTTGCCCAGTTATCAAAGAGGTCATTAAATCTAAAATCAGATAAATTCATATCAAAGTTATAAAGATTTTGACTAAAGTAGCGTTCGCTTCTGTCAGGGAAGATGGCAACAATATTGACGTGGCCCTTTGCTTTATAGGCTTGCTTAATAGCACCTGCTAGTGCTGCTCCAGAAGAAGAACCAACGAGGACACCTTCTTTTTTACCAAGAAGCTGTACATAATAGAGCGCCTCTTCATCAGATATTTTTTCCACCTCATCGATATAGGAGCTGTCAAATATAGCGGGGATGAAGTGATTGCCAATACCTTCTATATGATAGGTCCCTTCCTCTCCGCCGCCCAGAATAGAGCCTATTGGATCGCTTAGGACAATTTTAATATTAGGATTTTTTTCTTTTAAATAAGAGGCAATGCCCACAATTGTACCACCAGAACCAGCACCTGCCACTAGAATATCAATCTTTCCGTCTAGGGCATCATAGATTTCTTTACCTGTTTGGCGATGGGCTGCTCGGTTAGACAGATTATCAAATTGCTTAGCCATAAAAGCATTAGGGATTTGTGAAACAAGTTCCTCTGCTTTTTTTACAGCACCTTCAATACCTTCTTCTGTAGGGGTGATAATAAGCTCTGCCCCCAAAGCACGCATAAGGATTTGCTTTTCAATCGCAAATTTAGCAGGAATGACGATTTTAAGATGATAACCCCGCTCAAAAGCAGCCATGGCAAGGCCAATGCCAGTATTACCTGCAGTTGCTTCGATGATGGTGTAACCTGGTTTTAATTCTCCTCTTTTCTCTGCATCCTCTAGAATCTTTAGACCAATGCGGTCCTTGATACTACCGCCTGGATTCAAATATTCCAGCTTACCAAAAATATTAATATCAGGGCTTGGAGAAATATTGTTTAATTTCAAAAGTGGTGTGTTGCCAATGAGTTCACGGATATCATTAATATAGTGCATATGGTTTCCCTCCTTTTATTTAGATAAAGCTTGTTTTAAATCATCAATAAGATCTTGTGGGTTTTCAATACCAACAGAAAGGCGAATTAGACTGTCTGTAATACCAAGTGCTGCCCGTTGTTCTGGAGGGATAGAAGCATGAGTCATGGCAGCTGGTAAGCAAACAAGACTTTCGACACCACCTAAGCTTTCGGCTAAAGCAATGAGTTTAACATTTTCAATAAGCTTGTGGGCTAGTGTTGGGGATTCAAGTTCAAAAGAGATCATCGCGCCAATGTTTGGATAATAGATTTTCTTTACTTCTGGTAAAGTTTCTAAAAAGGAAACAATTGCTTTAGCATTGGCTACGCTTTTATCTAATCTAAGGGCTAAGGTTTTAATGCCTCTCATAAGTAGCCAACTATCTTGAGGACCAAGAATGCCTCCCACCGCATTTTGTAAGAAAGCTATACGCTCTTTAAGCTCTTCGGTAGTTACAACCACTAAGCCAGCAACCACATCACTGTGTCCCCCTAAATATTTAGTTGCACTATGCACAACAATGTCAATGCCATGCTCAATTGGGCGTTGAAGATAAGGGGTTAAAAAGGTGTTATCCACTACTGAAAGCAGGTTATGCTTTTTAGCCAAAGCGCTGATAGCGGATAAATCAGTAAGCTTCATTAAAGGATTAGTAGGGGTTTCAATGAAGATGGCTTTCGTTGAGGTGGTAATGGCAGCTTCAACAGCATTAAGATCAGAGGTATCTACTAAAGAATAGGATATACCTAAGCCCACAAACACTTTATCTACTACACGGAAAGTACCGCCATAGACATTGTCAGATAGTAAAATATGATCACCTGATTTAAAGAGCATGAGTACGGTAGAAAGAGCAGCAAGGCCAGAAGCAAAAGCAAAACCAGCTACCCCGCCTTCTAAGTCATTAATTAGTGATTCGAGTGCTTGCCTAGTGGGGTTTCCCGTACGAGAGTATTCAAAGCCTTTGTTTTTTCCGATGCCTTCTTGTCTATAGGTAGAGGTCTGATAAATAGGAACACTTACGGCCCCTGTTAGAGGATCTTCACTAATGCCTCCATGGATAACTTTTGAATCAAATTTCATAATAGTAGCCTCCTTGAATTTTATAGTAAATACGTTGGATTTTTAATTATATTGAGTATACACCAAGTTTATAACCTAGTAAACATATTTGTTTTGCATGGATTAAAAAACAAGCTAGTCAAACCTACTTGATGTCTTGATAGACAGGGGGTAAAAGAATAATAAAATTGTAAAATTTATTTTTCTGATAAATAAAAAAGGCGTATCCATGAAAAATCCATAAAGACTTTATATGCTTTTAGAAGTAAATCAATTTCTATATTAGGGAGGCATTCGAATGAATTCAGATAAAAACAATGGTCAAAATAATAAGATTAGCCCACAAAAAGGCTAGTTTTTAAAACTATGTGTAATTATGGTACAATTAAAGAAAAATTTTGAAAGGGGAACACCTATGTTTCGCAAAAATCATGTTCAACAACTCACTCTTGAAGATCC
>JAEXBC010000142.1 GCA_023457875.1 Bacillota bacterium
AGATATGTTTAATATGTTCTCTAATGGTGCTCAAACAGGTGTATTTGATATTGATAAGCTTGGTGATGCAGTAAAAGAGTTTGGTATAAGAGTGAAGGATGGCACTGCAGATGATGCATTTAAACAACTTGGACTCAATGCAGAGGAATTAAAGCAAAAGTTTAACCAGGGCGGAGAAGGGGCAAAAGAAGCCTTTCAAAAAGTTAATTTGGCACTTGCTAATTGTGATGACAAAGTGGCTCAAAATGCTTTAGGTGTAACAATGTACGGTACCATGTGGGAAGACATGGGAGCAGATGCAGTAGCAGCACTAGCCAATACGAATGGTGAATTTAATCAAACGCTAGATACAATGCAACAAATCAATAGTATCAAATATAATACTTTCTCACAAGCTATGGCTGGTATCGGTAGGCAAATTGAAGTAGGTGTATTAATACCTATGGGTGAAAAGTTAATGCCGGTTATGAATGACTTTGCAAACTGGATTAATAGTAAAATGCCAGAAATTAAAAGCGCAATAGAAACAGCTATGAGCGTAATAGGAGACATCATTACAAGAGTAGGAGATATTATTTCTACATATGTGATACCAACGTTTGATACAATGGTCAATTTTATAACTACTAATTGGCCAATAATACAAGAAACGTTTACCAACGTTTTTGGTGCTATTTTGGATGTGCTTCAGCCTGTAGCGGATAATTTTTCTTCACTTGTACCACTTCTTGCAGGAGTAGTATCAGGAATAGTTGCTTTTGAAATACTTAGTGGGATTAGTGCTTTATGGTCTACATTTACAGGGATTATTACTGCAGCCCAAGGGGCTATTGCTGCAGCAGGAGGAGCACAAGCGTATTTTAATGGAGTATTAGCAGCTAATCCCATAGGCGTTGTTTGCGTAGCTATTGCAGCATTAGTGGCAGCACTGGTTTACCTTTATCAAAATAATGAGCAAGTAAGAGTAGCTATAGACCAGGCATGGGCAGCGATCAAGGAATGTTTTCAAGTAGCACTTGATGCAATTATTGAATTAGTCAACGGATTTGTAGAAGCATTTCAACAGTTTTGGGAGGCATATGGCGATAATATTACAGCTTATATTCAAAGCGTATGGGATTTAATAGGACAGATATTTAAGACAGTATTTGATGCGATCAGAGATCTATTTAATATATTTTCAAAGGCTTTTCAGGGTGATTGGAATGGCGTTTGGGAAGGTGTTAAAACTTTTGCTACTAATCTATGGGATAACTTAAAAGGTATTTTTAAGGCGTTGTTAGATACATTTGTTTCCTTCGTGGTTAATATAGGACCTATGCTTAAAGATGCAGCACAGGCAGCTTTTAATTTGCTTTGGGATGGAATCAAATTTGTTTGGGACAGTATAACAACGTGGATTAGCAATATGTTAGATGGAATGGTAAAAACACTTACTAGCATAGGCTCAAGTTTATTTGATGCTGGAAAATCTATTTTTGAATACCTTTGGAATGGTATTAAGCAAAAATGGGATGAAATATGCTCATGGGTAACAGATAAAGTTGATTGGCTCGCAGATAAGCTTACCTTTTGGGATAATGGGAAGAAAAAGATGGAGGATTCAGATGGTGAATCATCAAGTGGTAAATATGATGGCTCTCATGCTCTTGGATTAGATTATGTGCCTTTTGACAACTACCTAGCCAACTTACACAAAGGAGAGATGGTACTTACAGAAAAACAAGCAGAAGATTATCGATATAGTCAAAATCAGAGCAAAACAGTAGTTAATCAAACAGATAATAGCAAATTAGAAGCGTTAATGCAAAAGGTAATAATAGCAATAGAGACGTTACCCAGAAGGCAAAAGATAGAAAATAATAAGGCTTAAGGAGGAATAACTTTGGGACAATTAAATAAGTGCTTTTATGCTAATCAAAGTGTATTTGTGGATACTTATTCGGATAATACTGAATTAAATCAATCTCTTAGCTATGATGGGGATGTAAGGTTTTCCCTAATTGGTTTTAATATGAGTGATATTAAAGCAGTTATAGCCACAATTCCTTCTTATGCTAAAACTGTATTAAACCTACATACACAAAGCTATAGTAATCCTCCCGATATAGGCAAAATAACGCAGTCATGGAATGAATCAGCAGTTACCTATGATAATTATCCAGTGTGGCAAGCAATACATAGAAGAAGTATTAATCCTTCATATAGTGCTAATACATGGATTAAAGTAATTATTAACAATTTACTAATTGCTTCAGGGGAAAGCTATGGTATATGTTTGTTTAATGGCTATGCCGATTCACCAGCCCCAAGTGGTAGATTTGATTCCACGCGAACGTCATTTGCACCTTATATTACGTTTGAATGGGATGATGTATCTATTACAGATTTTTCAGTAACAAATGCAACGAAGACTATTTATGAAGATACAATAATTGTCCTTAAAGGTAATCACATCACAAAATGGGACATCTTTAATAATGGGAAAAAGGTAGCTTCTAATGTCTACGTAATACCAAAGGAAAAACTTGTAGTAGGAGAAAATCAAATATCTATTAAGGCCTATGATGATTATGGAGCAGTAGCGGAATCTAAGATTATCTCAATTAAGCTTAATACCATATCCCCAACGGTAAGTAATTTAGTCGTTGAAAATGAGCGTTTACTAATCGATGATTACACAACATTATCTTGGCAATCCAATTTACAGGAAAAAGTGAATATATACAACAATGATAAATTGATAATGACCATAGATGGAACAGTGACGATGGCCGTGTTGGCAAAAGGGAAATTAGTTGTTGGTACGAATAGGATTAAGGTCGAAGTTGTCAAAAAAGGAATAGTAGGAATGGTCAATAGTGATACTTTTGCTAGTGTGTCGTCAAGTATAACTTTAAAACGGATCAATCCTAGTGTGGGTAATCTTGTGATATCTGATACTAATATTGACAATATTATTGAGGCAAGCTGGGAGTCAGAAAATCAAAGTAAATTTGAATTTTTCCAAGATAGCAAGTTAATTGCTAGTGGAACCACTCAACAAAGCATTCAACTTTGCCAAGGCATTTTGTCTATTGGTACAAGCGTAATTAGATTAAAAGTCCATTATGAGAGCGGATTCGATATTATAACAGCAGAAACTACTAAAGATATAGTATTCAAGAAAAATGTTCCTATTATTTATAATCTTGAGCCTGCTAATTTAAACATAAACATAGATGAAATGGTAACTATAACCTTTGAAACAAATGAATTTTGTCATAAGTGGGAGTTGACTGCAGGAGGACTTAATACAAAGGGCACAAATGAACGTTCCGTTAGCTTTGGAAAAAATGTATTTGTGCAAGGTGATAATGAATTAAACTTAAAGATTTATTATAGTCCAGAATATAATCCAAATGAGATTAGAATAGCTTCCAAAAATGTAAAGTTTAATGGTTATGGAACACCTAATCCACCTATTATGGATGGTAATACCATTTATGCGACAGCTACTCCGATTATTTTGTGGAAGGCCGATGGACAGGTTGAGTATCATCTATTAGTAATAGATGAAGAAACACAAGAGCTTATAGAAGAGAAAAAAATTATCACAACAGATCAAGGCATAGCTTTAGCTACCTTGGACGATAACAAAGCCTATGAGATTCACCTGGCCATAAAAAATAAGTACGGTATTTGGAGTCAATATGCCATCAAAAGAATAGAAACACATTTTAATGAAATTGTGTTACCAGATTTTGCATTGTTTGAAAGTGAAACAAGTGTTTATATAACAATAAATGGGATTCAAGACATAAATTTTAATACACTAAGTATTTATCGTAAAACAGAATATGAAAACAAATGGCTTGAGATTGCTGATAACTGTAATGTTGAAGATAATGTCATTGACTATACTTGTCCTGCAAATACTGAATTAAGCTATAAAATACGTGTATATGATAAAGACGGAGCTTATAGGGACAGTGACATCAAAACAATTAGAATAGGTTTATTACACTACGTATTAACTAATATGCAGGATCCAGATAAGAATTTTAGACTTATTAATACCAGTCCAAGTTGGGATATTAATAATGAATTTGTTCAAAAGGTCTATGCAGGAGCGAGGGCTCCTAGAGTATTTAAGGGGAAAACCAATTATAAGACAGGTAACTTATCAGTGACATTAAGAAATGCTGAAGCAATTGAATTTTTGGACTTCATAGATAATGGTAATGATTACAATTTATTTTGTTTAAGAGACAGGCGGGGAGAAAAGCTTTTTGTAATAGCTCAATTAGTAGCTATAACGCCCTATGGATACTATAAGCAAATAGTTGCTTTGAAGTTAGTTGAAGTGAATTTCAAAGAAACTAGAATGTACACAGGCAGTGGATATAAAAAGCTTACTTACCTTAATGGAGAATACTATCTTGATGGAAGTATTTGTTTAAGTGGAGAGGATGAAAATGCAACAATATAACACCCATTATTTTGAATTCTACGATATAAGTAGTTATCTATCTCAGCCTCAAAAAATTGAATGTATCGAAGGAGGTAGCATTAGTTATAACAGTTTAGATAGTTTAAAAATTAGTGCGAGCCTCACGGTCAACATTTCAAATGATGAAACATTTAGTGCAAAGAAAATAAGGATTTACTGTGTACTAAATGGCATGAGCTCACCATTGGGGACATTTTTAATAGCTACGCCTTCAAGTGATTTTGAGGTAGTGCAGAGCATAGACGTAACTTGCTATAGCACGTTGTGGCCAGTAAAAGTTAATAAATGTGATGAAAGATATTTCATTCCTAAAGGGACAAATGTAGTTAATGAGGTAAAGAGGTTATTATTAGGCTATGAATATACTGTAAATATTCCTAGTTCATCTAAAACTACAAGTATAGATCAAGAGTTCAAAATAGGTACAAGTCATTTGGAAATAATAAACAGTTTACTTGATAGCATTGGATATTCAAGTTTATATGAAGATTTTGAGGGGAATTATTGTGCTAGAGAATACATATTGCCAGAAAACAGGGAGACAGAGATTATTTATGATAAAGATGACATAGATAATATCCTTGAGATTAATTGCAAAAGTGAGCTTGATTTATTTAATATCCCTAACAAGTTTATAAGATATGTTAATGATCCAGAGATAGAATTAGCAGCTATTTATACCAATATTTATGGTGTGACAGGAACAGAGCGTACAGGAATAGTTAATGTTGATGCACGGGAAGTAAAGGATGTAGCGGATTATGATACATTATATCTGTTATGTAAGAAGGCAGCTGCGGAGGCAACAAGTATCTATCATAAAGTAACTATCTATACAGCTATTAATCCAGAACATTTATATCTAAATTGCATTCAGCTAAATCATCATCAATGTAGAGGTAAATATATTGAAACATCATGGGAAATAGAATTAAGTACAGGAGGCACAATGACACATCATTTAAGGGAGGAGATAGCTTGCTAAGATTTGCAAAAGTAACAACTACAAATGGTGCAAACTGTAGAATAACATTTATAGGTGAAAAAGTAGAAAGCCAAATGAATTATTATAGAATCGAAAGCTATTCTCCTAAATTAGGTGACATGGTAGCTGTAGATGAGCATTCAAAAATAATTATCGGGAAGGTGGTGAAATAGGTGCCTTACAATAACGTTATCAGACAATTGACAGTAGATGACAAAAATCACGCTGATATATTTAATGCAGTAATTACAAAGCTTCTTGAAAACACAGATTATAATAAACGTAAAATTGAAGAACTAACCATTCAATTACAAGAAGTATTGAATCAATTTAGTGGCTATTTGACAACAGAAGAACTTATAACACTACTAGAAAAAGGTATCAAGGGAGATCCAGGCAAAGATGGGATTACATATACGTTCACATTTGATGATTTAACAGATGAGCAGAAAGCAACTATTAAAGGAGAAAAAGGCGATCCAGGGGTACCAGGAAAAAATGGAGAGCCAGGAATACCAGGAAAAGATGGGTTAACAACATCAATCACTGTTAATGGTAAAACTTATACTCAAGTCGAAGGAAATATATTATTGCCAGAATATCCTACTGCATTGCCTGCGAGTGATGTATATGCTTGGGCAAAAGCAAGTACAAAACCTAGTTATACAGCAAGTGAAGTTGGTGCATTAGGCGCCAATGAAACAGCGGTAAATGCGGCCAAAGTAAATAACCTCACTGTATTAACTGCGGTACCAGCCAACGCTAAATTTACAGATACCACTTATGGGTTGGCTACAACCACTGCAAATGGGCTTATGAGTGCAGCGCAAGTAACTTCTTTAAATACTGCAGTAACTGATATAGCAAGTTTAAAAACTACGTCCGTTAATGGAAAATCTACGGTAGCGACGGCCATTAACGGAGTTTTAGGAACCTCTTTAACGTCTGCTACTAGCTATGCTGATATGGCTTATTATATTGGCACTATGGCTAAGAAATTATCCATTTCTAGTATGTCTGACTTAGGAGCCACAACAAATTCATTTAGTGGTTATTTGGTATATATAATAGTGCTGACTGATAAAGACACAAATACAATGGAATTGATAATATATGGAAATTATTATATGACCTTATTAAAAAAGGATGGTAGTGTATCAACTAGTCAGGGGACTTCTTATGACATATATCATACAGATACATCTGCCTTTATAATTTTTACTGATTTGACTACGTCAGTAAGAACTAAAAATAGTTATAGGTACCATATGTTCGGTTTGAAATAGAGGAGATGATTATATTGACACGCTTATTGATTTGCAAAGATAAAGAACAAAACACCTTACTAGAAGCAAAGTTACTTACAGAGACAGAAAATATTACATATTCAATTGTTGATAATCCCCCAGAAATCAAAGAGATAAATGGATATAGTGGGAGGTATACTATCGACGAAGCTGGAAATATAGTGGTGAGTTATGAAGAAATCCTAAAAACTGAATTTGAACTTCTGAAAGAAGAACTAGAAGAAGAAAAGTTGAAAAATAAACAACTAAATGAAGCTGTGACAGAACTAAGGATGATAGTCAGTATGCAATTAACGTAAGCGTTAAAATATCATAGGAGGAGAATGCACAATATGGCGAAGACATTTACATTTACAAAGGAATCTGGATTAGTAAAGATATGGGTTTCGAATGTTCAAAGTGATCTATATACACTTGAACAAGTGCCTATTCTTTATAATCTTAGGGATTTAGTTGCTGAAGTACTAGAAAATAAGTAAAAAATAATCCCCTAGGAGGTTTAGTATGCCAGAAGAAAGTAGCAACGTATTGCAAGAAATACGAGAAGATATAGTATTTATCAAGACTACACTAACAAATATTACAGCTAATCTTGATTTAAAACTTGTTACTTTGGAAGAAAAGATTAAAGTTGCTAACCATAGAATTTCAGATTTGGAGGATCAGAACAAATGGTTATGGAAAACCGTGGTAGGTGCAATACTGGCAGGAGTTATTGCGGTATATTTTAAATAGGAGTGGTCTTATGAC
>JAEXBC010000143.1 GCA_023457875.1 Bacillota bacterium
GATCCTTAATTATCGTACACCTGAGGAACTATTTGAGAATGAATTGGATGCTATATACGCTGTATAAATATTGTGGTGAAATAAAAAACACAACTAGTTCAACTTGTTATTGCAATTTAGGTAAATAATATTTATTTCTTTTGTTTTATTTTTTGTCATACTATGCGTCTATCCTTTGGTGCACAAAAAAAGCAGAACCTAAGTTCTGCGGAATTTGCATCGTGCAAACGTACACATATCAAATGAACAGCCCTAGTTTTGTTTATAGACAGGATGGTACAAATAAACTGTCTTTATTTAATTACAATAAGTTATTATAGCATTAAGCCCATGCTAGGTCAAGGCACTCTGAGACTGATTGCGCTTCATTTTCTACTAAAGTCCTTTCTTTATAAAATATTTACCATCATAAAATGCCCCTATAACACAAATGCTATAGAAGAAAAATATCAATTTTTCTACTATAGCATTTGGCAATCAGAAAGGAGGAAGTAAAATGGCAAACTACACAGGTGTTGTTAAATGGTTTAATCAAGAAGAAGGTTATGGCTTTATCTCAGCCAATGATGGACATGATGTTTTTGTCCATCAATCACAAGTTAAAGAAAAAGGTAATGATAGAGATTTGCACGAGGGTGAAGAGGTCAGCTTTGACGTCATTCAAAGTGATAAAGGCCCCTCTGCTATAAATGTCCAAAAATTTTAATGTAAATCGGAGAAAGGAGTAAGCTATGAACCGCGTACACTATATGGTATCAGGACTTCAAAATAATCAAATCAAAACTCAAGTAAAAAATGTGCTAGAAGACTTAGAAGGCGTTCAAATGGTGAATGTAGATTTAGGTAGATGTTCTATAGAGGTGGGCTATAATGAAAAAACGGATGAAGATGCAATAAGGCAATCTATAGAACATATTGGTTGTAAAATCGAATAAGAGGCTTATCTCACGGTCAAAAAATCCCTTCCAGCATATTAACTCTACGCTAAAGGGGATTTTTTTAAGCTTTAACCATTACTTAATCTAGGTTAAGGGTTTGAATTCTTTTGTAATTATCTAATTCATAGGCATTGATTTTATTATCATATAAAAAGTAAAGCTTATCACCAATGTAGCATACCCGCTCCGTACCTTGATAATAACGATAAGTGCTATCTATTTTTCCTAGCTTTGCTTTTCCTACAAGCTTACCATTTTCTATACCAAACACATAGGCACCATCAAAGGTTCCCATCTTCTCTTCCTGATCAAAGTCAATAAAAATAGGAATAGCTAATAGTTGCTTTTGCTTATGTATGGTAACGGCTTTGTGATTGTCTGTGGCTGCGCTATAACTGCCACTGGTTCCAAGAATAATATGATTTATCTCTTTTGGGCTTTTAGGATTACTTACGTCAAATAGGGAAAGCTTAATGCCAGCAGCTGTAACACCTGTTACAACCTCCTTACCATTTTCATCTCTTCTGATAATATCTGAGGTACTTCTACCTATGCCTACCACCAAATTCTCACCGATTGGATGTAGATACTGGCTAAACCCAGGTATCTTGAGTTCTCCTAAAACCTTTGGGGACGTAGGGCTACTTAAATCAATTACAAAGAGAGGGTCCACTTGCTTAAAGGTAACTACATAACCCTTTTCTCCATCAAATCTAACACTATATATACGCTCACCAGGCGCTAGGTTGTTAAGACTGCCTATAGTCTTCATTTGTTCATCCAAAACGTAAAGAGCATTACCTTTAAAGGTTGTTGTTGCCACCCTAAACTTGCCCTTATACTCATCCATAGAGAACTGATTCAATAAAGTACCCATTACACAACCTGAAGTCAAGTAGGTAACTTTTTGCTTATCTACGGCAAATTTACTAATATAGGTTCTAACATCTGATGAGAAGAAGTAGCTTGGGCTAGTAAGATATAAAGCGTTTTTATTCATATAAACCTGTCCAGCTTCGCCTAACACGGCTTGTACCTCCATAGGTTTTTTATCACCAAGCTTCATTGCTGTAAGTATCGTATAAGAGCCCACATTTCCCCATGGTTGATACCATATGTTCTCTGGAAGAATTGTTTTTTCCTCATTATTTGCTAGGCTATCTTTATAAACAGGTAAAACATCTTCCTTTGTAAAGTGGTCTTTTATAAGATAATTCGTATATTTACGGGTAAGTAAATATACCGTATCATCTATTTTTCTAACTTGATTTGTACTACCCTCAATCTCAATCTCACGAGTGAGTTTAGGCGCCGTTTTATCGCTTACATCATAAACTTGTAGCATACTAAAGTACTTATGGGGATCTATGTAGTCCAAAGCATATGTATCTACTTTACCCTTGCTTTCTAAAATACCTGGGTTACCTATTTGGTATCTCTGCGCTACTACGATAAGCTGATTGCCATCTAGAAACATGGTGTCAAAAGTTATGTTACGATTCTCCTTGGCTTTTATGATGCTGAGGGTTTTAAGCTGTCCCTTGGTATCCACAATGGCTATTTTATCACTGGCTATTGTCTGATAAATGTACCTGCCATCATTTTTTAGGGTATCTGCCTCATCCACTCCTTCTACTTGCACATTGGTTGTGGAATAGCTAGATTCAGAACCAGCTGCCGCCTCGGCTGTTGCCATAGGTGCCTCATTGCTAGACGCTGTGGAATCCGCAGTATCATACAACATCACCCCTTTATTCCTCAAAAAGCGACTCTCATCTACTATCATTCCATTTTCGTTAAAACGTTTTACGAGTTCATCGTAGGACTTTATTTTTATAAGGCCGTCATACTGTTTACTTTGAGTACTTGTCTGCTGAGTGTTTTCATCACTTGCTTTTAACGCAGGTCCCCAAAAGCCTTGACTTAATGCTAAGACGCCTGTTAAAAAACCTACTAATAAACGTTTTTCTATTTTTTGCGTAATCTTTCTCATCTTTATCCCCCTTCGTTACCTTCAAAATGCTTTTCTTATAAATGCCTTATTTCGCACAATCCAAAATATATGATACACCTATCATGTCACCCTTAATAATAGTATAACAGGTATAAACTGGATAATCCATATCCATTAATACATGAAATATTTTTTTTGAAATTCTTCAGGTGAAAGAAAATCCAATTGCTTCTCAATGATTCCTAATGCTCTGCCATACGCAGAAGCATCTGTCCAAGTTGACTTGTCAGCAGTTGCTTGAAACACCTTGTCACGATATACAATAGTGATGTCCCCACCACAGCAAAAATGTATATAAAATTCCTGTTTAAAGAATCCAACATGATTAGTCATATTCTTTCTTAAGCGTTCAATAACCCTCTCTATATCTTTTTCTTCTACTTCAATTTCATATATATATAGAAACAGATTATAAAATTACATTTTGACACACAACCTATCAATAACCTGATCACTGTTAGAATTTATGTATTTTATGAACGCTTGTACTGCTCTACGGATTTCGTACACACTTTTGT
>JAEXBC010000144.1 GCA_023457875.1 Bacillota bacterium
CCCTTTAGCTGCAAAGGTCCTAGAGAGCAGTTTACCCCCAGCGCCGAAACACCCAATGCCTCTAGAGTTAATACCATACTTTCAAGGCTTGTCCCAAAAAAGGTCCTTCCATTTTCTTCGAAGCTCATAGTACAGAATATAGGTAAAGAGCTATTTTCTTTAGCCGCTAGTACTGCTGCCTTTAACTCATAAAGATCTGTAAAGGTTTCACATAAAATCACATCACAACCGGCTTTTTCTCCTGCAATCACTTGCTCCTTAAACACCTCATAGATTTCTTCAAAGCTTACATCACCTATTGGCTTTAATACCTTTCCACTTGGTCCTATATCTAAAGCGATATAGGTATTAGGAAAATCAGCTTTTGCTCTTTTTGCTATTTCTACAGACTCGGTAATAATGGTCTCCACCGAATATTCCTTATCATGAAATTTATAACGATTCGCACCAAAGGTATTCGTGGTAATAACTTGACTACCTGCTTGAAGGTATTCTCTATATATGGCTTCTATTATCTCCGGATGTGTTATATTAAAAAGCTCTGGTAGCTGACCTAATTTTAACCCCTTATCTTGAAGCATTGTTCCCATAGCTCCATCAAAAAATAATCTCTCTTTTCCTAAAATATCACAAACCACACCTTTTTCCTCCCTTTCTATATGTACACGTTTTAACTAAATTACAATCCGCACATGACTTTTGTCTGTTTTCCATTTGGGTAGAAATACCTATTAGTGCCGTAACAGATTTGGTTGGAATAAGCATGTTTGATTGCGTTAAAGATAAACCTATTGTTTTGCTAGCCTGTAGCCACTTCAAAAGACTTGCTGATAGTTCTAGCGAAACGTCACCATAGCCTGGACTATAACGCATGGTTAAGTACAACCCTTCATCCAGCTGACTTGCTATTTCCATTTCAATGTCATCACAAACTCTATCTATAAGAACTGAAGCACATGCATCCAACATCACTGCCTTCATCATATCCACCCGCTGCATCAAGCTAATTTGTCTGTCCACCTCTGCCCCTAATGTAGCGGCTATAATATAACAGCTGTTAACGTGCATCAATAAATGAGCTAAATCTTTGCTTGGCACAAAAACGGCTGCATTATCAAAAAACACACCCTTCTCGCTGCCATTAGGTATGGTAACGCTAAGCCGTTTATACACATATTTATTTAAAGAAATCCCCACTAAAAAGTGAAAGGTCTCTCTTATTTTCTCCTTAAGCTCTTCATCCGCCTTAGCTATAGGCATCCCCATATACCTAAGGGCATCTATTATCATTATATCGGTTATCATCTTATTTTTCCTTATCATACCTTTATTCTTCTTTAGGGCTTTTTAACCACAGATACAAAGGGATTATCTTTGATATAAAACCTCCAAAGTACCTCTTGATATTCCTCCGCATAGGGAATATTAATGCGCGTTGCACGCTCTATTTTATATTTTTCCTGAGAATCTGCAATCCAAAGTGCACCTTTATCCATAAGCGAAGTTGCATTTAGGGTTTTATCAATAGCTAAAGCCCTACAGAGCTTTCCTGGACCATTGGTAAGGTCAGTTACTCTTTGGGAGTTCATTTTGCGATTCTCCCTAGCAAAGCTGATAGACTCTGGGTTTAAAGGCTCTAATGCTCTAATGAGTACACCTTGGGGTACTCCTTCTTCATTAACGACCACATTTAAGCAGTTGTACATACCGTATATCAGATAAATATAGGTGATACCGCCCTTTTCAAATAGAGGCGCTGTCCGATTCGTTTTCTTTCCTCCAAAAGTGTGGGCGCCTTTATCCTGCTCGCCCATATAGGCCTCTGTTTCTACAATCTTATAATAGTAGCTTTGGTTACCAACGGTTCTAACGATAATCTTACCAATTAAATCCTCTGCCACCGTTGTTGCCTCTCTTAAGTAAAAATCAGAAGTTAATAGTTTCATTATATCACCTCTTTTGTACATATGCACTTATACATTAGGTCCTAATTTACGTACCACTTTCTCCATATTGATTTCCTGAATAAGGGCATTCATCTCAGCTCCTAATAAAAGTAATGTACAACTTCCATAAAGCCAAATCAATAGAACAAATACACTTCCTATACTACCATAGAGTTGGTTATATTTACTATAGTTATCGACATAAAGTGAGAAAAACAAAGTATATAAATACCAACCTATAGAAGTAAATGCCACGCCAGGCCATACATTAGAGCTTTTTAAATATTTTCTAGGAATGAATTTATAGATTGTATACAATACCATCACCAAAGCAATAAAGGGCATGATGAGCCTTGCCATATTCCAAAGGGGCATAAAAATACCCTTTTGCATATCTAATACGCCAAATAGATAATCTCCTATTTGATTCCCAAAAACTAATCCCACCATAAGAAAAATAATAAGTAGCGCAAGCAAAACCGTATAAATTAGTGCAATCAATCTCGCTTTCCAAAAAGGCTGTATACATTTTGAATTGTAGGCAATGTGAATCCCCTTATTAAGGGTATTTACAGCTGTTCCTGCTGACCACAGAGATACAAAGCCTCCCACTGATATGAGCGTCGTACTTCTGTGATAAATAAACTGAGCAATGGTGGCTTCAATAACTGGTATGAGACTACTAGGTACTATGTTTTTTAGGTGATAGATGAGAATACCAACCGGTATATTGGTATAACTTAATAAACTAATCATAAAAATGATAAATGGAAAAAACGCCAGCACCCAGTAGTATGCCATATATGCACCAGTTGCAGATAAATTATGGGCGCTATATCGCCTAATCATTTTCCTGATAAATACAACGACCTTGTCATTACCCACCATACTCACCTCAATTCAAAACCTTAATTGTCTTGTCTATAATATGTTTCACATCCTATAATTATTAATATCTCATCAATTTTAATTTTTATCCCTAGCATATAAAGTGCCCATCCATTTGGTCCTCTTTATTGCTTCATCCAAGTTTTTATCTTTTTCAAAGCAAAAAGCTCCTCCCAAGATAATAACCTTGGGAAGAGCTGCTATTTATTTCTTTTTAGCTTTGTTTTTACTATTTTCTTTATTACTATCTGTTTTTTTGTTGTTATCGGATTTCTTTACATTATCTGTTTTGTTTACACTACTTTTGTATTTTGATAAAAGACCTTTTTTCTTTGTATCAGGTAATTTACCAGACACAACATTCACAATCAAAATGCCTGCCAGTTCTACCTTGATTTGCTTTTTCGTAGGAATGCTGTCATATATTTTTTGGTCACATAGAAGTGTTTGAATTTGTGGACCAATCTTAGCAATAACCACTGGCATCTTGCGCTTTTTATAAATCCATGGAAGTTCCTGTTTCATCTGTTTAGGTAATTTGAGATTATTTATATGATCCTTCTTCTTATCAATAACAAATATAGATAATGCTTGCTTGTTTTCTGATATAAGTTTTTGTTGCTCATCATATTTCTTTTGTAGCTTTTTCCCCCAAAAATAGAGCGCAACTAAAATGGCTACTACGATTGCCAATACAATCCAAAAGATTGTCCAGTTCATGCCAAGTACCTCCTTGTTTATTACCTTTTTTATTTAATTCAACTTATAAGCCAAGTATAAATAAGTATAGCATATCAACAAATAGAACACAATGTTGAAAATGTAAAGATGAAAAACATTCTTTATTCTATTTTTATATTTTTATTATATAATAAAAAAGACATATTCATTTAAGGTGGTGTTTTTGTGCAAATTTTACTATCAGGATTTGGTTGGATTGATATTTTTATTTTTATTAATATCCTCTTAGTATTTTCTGTTGTTTTCTTAGAACACAAAAATGCTAGTGCCACTTGGGCTTGGATTATGCTTATGCTTTTTATACCTATTCTAGGTTTTATTCTTTATTTACTTGTAGGTCAAGACTTACGCAAAAGAAAAACCTTTAACAAAAAAGAGGAGGAAGATAACTTCCTTACACTGATTCATAAGCAACAAGCTTCCCTTTCCTTCAATCCTTCAACCTATCCCAATCCACTAATCCCCGCACATATGGACTTAATCTATATGCATTTGAATGCTCATGAATCACTTTACACCGAAGATAATGAAATCACTTTATTCACAGATGGCTGCGCGCTTTTCAATGATTTATTTAGACACATTGCAAGCGCCAAGCGTTATATTCATATTGAATCCTATATTATTCGTGATGATTGCCTCGGCAAACTCTTTAAGCAGCAACTCATTAAAAAGGCCAAAGAGGGTGTCAAAGTAATCATCGTATATGATGAAATGGGCTGTTTTGGAAACTCCTATAGATATTTTGGGGATATGCGAAAAGCAGGCATAGAAGTAAGCTGTTTCTTTCGCTCCTATATTCCCTTTATCAAAAAAAGAGCCAACTATCGTAATCACCGCAAACTCTGTATTATCGATGGAGAAATTGCTTATCTAGGTGGCTTTAATATTGGCAAGGAATACATTGGTATGAACAAAAAATTTGGTTATTGGCGAGATACCCATATGCGCCTAACGGGAAGCAGCGTTCACCTCATTAATCTTCAATTCTTATTAGACTATCGTTTTGCAACAGGAAATAACCTATCCCTTGAAAAGTATATCCCACGCGTATTTTCTAATAATGTAGGGCAAGTTGGTATGCAAATTGTCTCTAGCGGGCCGGACTCAAAATATGCCAGTATACATAATGGCTATATCAAAATGATTCACGATGCTAAACACTCCATTTACATTCAAACCCCTTACTTTGTTCCAGATGACGGCATTATGAGCGCCCTTAAATTAGCAGCTCTTTCAGGCAAAGATGTGCGCATTATGATTCCTAATCGCCCTGACCATATGTTTGTCTATTGGGCAACCTATGCCCATATTGGTCAACTCCTGGATGCAGGTGTACGCTGTTTTACCTATGAAAATGGCTTTCTCCATGCAAAAACCATTGTCATAGATAGCGAAGTTGCCTCTGTAGGTACTGCTAATTTTGACATCCGTAGCTTTAAACTTAATTTTGAAATTAATGCCTTTATCTACGATGAAGCCTTTGCCAAAAAACTCACTGAAATTTTCATGAAAGATCTTAGCCTCTGCAAAGAGCTTACGCCACAGCTCTATCACAATAGGTCTTTGATGATTAAATTTAAAGAATCGATCTCCAAGCTTATTTCTCCGATTCTTTAGGTCTTATTTATTATCCATAAAACCAAATATTGTTTCAATATCAAAAAGAGAAGCTATGGTTTTATTTTTCCATAGCTTCTCTTTTTAGTTATCTTCTTAGACATTACTTGCTGGTCATCTTACACGCCAATGTAAATATCCCCTTCATGTTTTCTTATGGTACATCTAACAATCTTGTCGTCAATATACTTAATTAGACTTCCTATCTCAACCTTAACGCCAGGATAAACGGCATCAGACGCCTTAATAAGGCCATCTTTTACTTCACTTAGTCTCTTGCCCAGCATCTCATACCTAGCCTTCACCTCTTCATATTCAGTAACTAAGGGTTGTCTTGCTGCATTTAATTTTTGCAACATAGCCTGTTTTTCACTATCTAGCTGTCTGTTTTGAGACTTAGAAAATAAGAATTTTATACTTTGGTCTACCTTATTTAAGTTTTCTGCTTTTTGCTTTACCTCTTCTGCTAACAACCTATGTTCTTGATAAACAGAAGGGGAAACCCCTATTTGTACTGCAGTAACTGTTCCCATTGGAGAGCCAATACTTCTTGCAGAAATCAAATCTGTAGCAGACACACTACCTCCTACGATAGTGCCTTTTCCTATTTCAGTCTTAATATTGCGGCCTGCTGATACATTGGAATGTAAAATAGCCTCTGCAATCACATCTCCACCTGCTTCAACATGTACATTTTGAAGGAACTTGGCAATAACATTACCTCTAGCTATAATTTTACCTTTACCAGTACCTTGCATACCATAGCTTAAGTAGACGTCACCACCCGCCATAATAATTGCATCATCTACTGAACCTCTAACTTCTACAGAACCGCCTGCCTTTACAGTGAAACCAGTATGTATACTTCCAGTAATCACTACACTTCCTACAAAATCGATATTACCAATACCGCTATCCAAGTCTCCCTGCAAAGTATATACCGAATTGATATATACATTATGATCATCATACTCCAATTTACCATCAATGTCGGCAACTAAGCTTACACCATCCTCTAGTATAGCCGTATTTCTACCTTTGGGCATTCTAGCTTCCTTGCCTTTTTTCCCTCTTAAGACTTGACCATTTACATTATAGCCATCTTCTCCCAAAGTAGCTGGAATTCTTGTAGCCAATAGGTCACCTTTTTGCACATTACGTACTGCACTTAAATCCCTCAGATTTACAGTTCCATCATCATTAACACGAGGTTTAAATTCCTTTAAACTTTGTGCATCAAAAGCTAATTTAATACTACCATCTTGTCCATCTATAGGTGGCTTTCCTTGAGCAATAATATATTTATACTCATATCGCCTTTCTTTGGCTAGTTCATTAAGTAGCTCTTCATTGATACCCATGGTAATTCCCTTTGATGAGATAGCCTCTCTTATTTCATGTTCAGATAGATTACTGCCTCCATTTTTAGCTTCATTGAACCAGATAACCCCTAACATCTTATCTTTTGAAAGCTCTACATTTACGACTTCTCTGATTGGTGCATCCGTGTTAAAAAAATCTGCTGACATATCTTTCCCTCCCATCGCAAATAGCCTTTATTTATTAACCTTCTTCATTAATGATGTCTTGCATCAATCCTCTTACTATATCTTCAGTCATCTTTGGTAAGGCTTTTTGCTGTTCAAGCGTTAATGTACTTGTCTGAATCATCTCTCCAATATTTACTGTAACTTTAGCTCTCTTAATCAATTTACTTTCTTCATATATCTTGTGGGTATTTCGCAGCGCAATTGGTACGATTGGAACCCCTGTTTTAGTGGCAAGTTTAAAGCTACCTTCCTTAAAGGGTTTAATTTCATCTCCCGCAGTTCTAGTACCTTCTGGGAATAAGACAATAGATTGACCTGACTTTAATTCATTAATACCCTGTAAGATACATGCTAGAGACTGCCTTTTATCTTCTCTATCAATATAAATACAGCCTAGTGCATCAAACCATTTATGAATGATGGGCATTTTTGATACTTCTTTCTTTCCAATGTAGATACATGGATCATCTATAAGACTATTGAGTATAACAATGTCGAAAATGCTTTTATGTGTAGCTACGTAAAGAGTTGGACCCGTTTTAGGTAGATTTTCTTTTCCTTTAACAATTAACTCTAAACCTGCACCCTTTATCATGTTCTTTGTAAGAATTTGCATAAGCTCATGAATCTTTTCTCGACTTTCTCTTACACCATGCTTTTTATTACCATATCCATATTCTTTTCGTGTTTTTTGGCCCACAAATTCCATTTTAACAAGAGAGCCTACTACCTTTGCACTTTCTAACATCGTATCCTCCTTTAATCTTTTTTGTAGTTCTCTAACATCTTTTCTTTTAGAGCGTATAACCCGTCTGATAATACCACCTGCATAATTTGAGGATTCACCAAGCGCTTATATTCCTCCCACAAGGTGTCTAACTCAGTTCTAGCATACTGTTTAATTTCCATTGTAGTGGGTGTATGGTACACCTTTTTGCCAGCTTTAAATACAGGTATAAGAAGTTCCCTTAGGGTATAGCTGTTAGCTCTAAGCTTGATTTTTTTCCATCTTGCATTAGGCGCAAATAAGGTAAGATCCTTTGATTCATCAAAGGCTTCATGCTCAAGTGCAATAATATCTGCTACCATTTTGTGAGTGGCTTTGTCATATACCCTTATCAGCTTTTTCACGCCAGGATTTGTTACCTTTTCTGGGTTATCAGATATCTTGATTTTTGGAATCTCCTCACCTTCTTTAGTGATTTCTGCTGATAGTTTATAGATACCACCGAAAGATGGGCAATCAGAAGAGGTGATTAAGTTCGTTCCTACACCCCACAAGCTTATCTTAGCGCCCTGTCTTTTAAGGTCTGCAATGAGCATTTCATCCAAATCACAGGAAGCACTAATGATAGCTGACTCATGTCCTGCTGCATCCAGCATTTGCCTTGCTTTCTTTGATAAATAGGCTAAGTCTCCGCTGTCTAATCGAATACCATATGAGTTCATCGTTGTGCCGCTAGCCTTCATCTCATCAAACACTTTAATGGCGTTAGGAACACCTGATTCTAGGGTGTCATAAGTGTCTACTAATAAAATGCACTTCTCCGGGAAAAGCTTAGCATAGGCTCTAAAAGCTTCTATTTCCTCCTCAAAGCTCATTACCCAGCTATGTGCATGGGTCCCTGACACAGGCACGTCAAACATTTGTCCGGTAAGTACGTTAGAAGTTCCCGCGCAGCCTCCAATAATGGCTGCTCTTGCCCCATAAATTCCAGCATCAGGTCCTTGTGCACGGCGAAGTCCAAACTCCAGTACTGGATCCCCTTCTGCTGCTTTAACTACTCTAGCTGCCTTCGTTGCAATCAAACTTTGATGGTTAATAATCGTAAGTAAGGCTGTCTCTACAAACTGTGCTTCAAATATAGGTGCCTTTACGCGAAGGAGGGTTTCCATAGGAAAAACAACTGTGCCTTCCTTAATGGCATAAATGTCGCCTGTAAACTTAAACTTCTCAAGATAGTCTAAAAACTCTTTTTGGAATAAGTTTAGACTAGCCAGATACTCAATATCAGCTTTGCTAAAGGATAGATTTTCAATATATTCTATCGCTTGGGCCAGCCCCGCGCAGATGGCATATCCATTTTTAGAAGGGTTTGTCCGATAAAAAAGGTCAAATACCACTTCATGGTTGTTCGTATCATTTTTATAATAACCTTGCATCATCGTAAGCTGATATAAATCAGTTAATAAGGTTAAGTTTCTACTTTGCATGATTTAATCTCCCGTCTTTGACTTTCTCTGACAACTTAAGTATAATGATTACTTATTATAGTTATATTATACCATATTATTAAAATAGAAATGGTGCTATTTTTTTACATTTTTATTTCATTTTTATTCTTTATCAAAATTTATTACACGTACGCTATATTCAAAATAAATTTGTTGAATCTATTGGTTGATATTCTACTAGATTCTACTGATAGGTTATCTGTTACCGACCTACACAAAATCATACGGAGGTTGCTATGCTAAATATAAAAAACAAACCCATATTCTTTATTCCACTCATTGCCATCTTTTGCAATGTCTTATGGGGTAGTGCTTTTCCTGTTTTAAAAATTGTCTACGCCGAAATGGCCCTTGTGGGTAGCGATTTAGGTGGAACGATTACCTTTATTAGCTTGCGCTTTTTACTAGCAGGAATACTTCTGTTCATTTTTGCAATCTTCACTCATGTTCCTTTGTTTAAGCTTAAGAAAAATGAACTTCTTCTTATTACTATTTTAGGCATATTTAATACCACTTTGCAATATTTTTTCTTTAATATTGGTGTAAACAATACCCCTGGTATTAAAGCCTCTATTTTAGGTCAAGTAGGCATCTTCTTCTCCATTATTTTAGCCCACTTTATTTATAAGGATGACAGGCTAAATATCAGAAAAATACTAGGTCTCATATTAGGTTTTGGAGGGCTAATCCTGATCAATCTCAACAAAAGTAGTGAGGGTTTATTGCATTTTTCCTTACTAGGAGAAGGCTTTATGCTTATCTCTGGTCTAGCAAGCTCACTAAGTATCTTCCTAGCTAAACGTATTGGTAAAACCGTACCTACCCTTGTATATACCTGCTGGCAAATGATTATTGGCTCAATCTTTTTATTTATAGTAGGCTCACTCATGGGAGGTAATGTTAGGGCGTTGCACTTTACGCCTTTGAGTACAGGGCTCTTAATCTATCTTGCCCTACTTTCAAGTGTTGCCTTTTACCTGTGGTATTCCATCTTAAACTATCGAAAAATCGGTGAACTGTCCCTGTATAAGTTTATTATACCTGTATCTGGTTCACTATTAACTGCTCTGTTTCTACCAAATGAAAAATTGCTTCCGATTCATATCGTTGCACTTCTACTCGTCTGCCTGGGTATCATCATTGTCCATATCACACCCAAAAAGGATAAACAGAAGTAATATTCACATAAAAAAACTGCACCATTTATCAAATAATGCAGTTCAAATCAAAAGGTTTCATTTTCAAAATAATTATAAATAGCAGCTCTACCTATTATAGCAAGGCGGTTCATTAAAAAATAAGATTTCTCCACAGCTGATTACCCCGCCTATATTAATTCCAGCATTGCTAATAGGAGCTGAATAAGCGAATAGCATTGCAGGTGTGTTTCTATTAGGGCTAGCTTCTACAATAAGATTATAGTTACAACAGCCATCATCTGAAACAACGTTAAATACGCACAGACAATAATTCTCATTTCCGGTAAAGAACAAAAGCTTATTGGAGTTATACTTTCTTCTTGTATCATAATCTACAAGATATATTTCTCCCACATATTTTCCTTGGGTAAAATATATATTTAGCTTAAAGTCTACTTGTTCAGTAGTACCTGCTGCATTAGCTGTAGGCGAAACGCCAGTACTTGCAATAATGCCATATCCTTTAACAATTTCTTTTAGTTTGATCGTTCTATTAAATACATTATTAGTTCCTGCATTAAAATATGAACTATAGTTTTCTACTTGATCACTCATTGACACCCCTCTTTCCATACTGCGTGTAACTGATTTTCTGTTGTATTCTCTATATTATATGTATATTCTCCAAATTCTGTTATTACTTATGCCTCTTCAATTATTATTCTATAGATGAACCCATATTATATAAAGCAAATTTATGTTTTGCCTTTACAAATGATTATTTTATATTTATAATATTGCTATTGATTTTAATAAATTTATAAACACAATGAAAAGGACAAGTAATATTTTTGATGCGTCAAAGCGAGTGAGGACGGTGAAAGCTCATACGATATGAAATACGAAAATCCCCTTGGAGTGGCAGATTGAAACCTACTGATACTAGGCGTAGACTCTGACGGTTTCCTACCGTTACCGTAAGGAAAGGTATAACGAGTGGCCCTAAAGGGCAAATCAGGTGGTACCGCGGAGGATTACGTTGAATAAACGCTCTTTCGTCCTGTTAATGGATGAGGGAGCTTTTTTGTTGCTCTAAATCCAAATCACTATTTTTATAAAAAATATTTAGGAGGCTGACTATGTACAAAAAAGTTGATACTACCCTTAACTTCGTAGACAGAGAGCTTGAAATCTTAAAGTTTTGGAAAGAAAACAACGTATTTGAAGAATCAATCAAATCAAGAGAAGGTGGCCCTGTTTTTACCTTTTATGATGGACCTCCAACAGCTAATGGCAAACCTCATATTGGACATATCTTAACCCGTACTATTAAGGACATTATGCCACGTTATAAAACCATGAAAGGCTACAAAGTACTTCGTAAAGCTGGTTGGGATACCCATGGTCTTCCAGTTGAGCTTGAGGTCGAGAAGCTTCTTGGCATTAGTGGCAAGCCACAAATCGAAGAATATGGTATTGAACCTTTTATTGAAAAATGTAAGGAAAGTGTTTGGAAATATCAAAGTGAATGGGAAAAAATGTCTGATCGTGTAGGTTACTGGGTTGACATGGATAATCCATATATTACCTATGATAACAACTATATTGAATCCGTATGGTGGTCCCTAAAACAAATCTGGGATAAGGATTTAATTTATAAAGGTCATAAGATTGTACCTTATTGCCCTCGCTGTGGAACCTCTCTTTCTTCTCACGAAGTTGCTCAAGGCTATAAGGATATCAAGGATCAAACGGCTATAGCGAAATTTAAAGTTGTGGGCGAAGACAATACCTATCTCTTAGCTTGGACAACAACACCTTGGACACTTCCTTCCAACGTTGCTCTTTGTGTAAATCCTGAGCATACTTATGTAAGAGCCGAGGTGGATGGTGCGACCTATATCTTAGCAGAAGCATTAGTAGAGAGTGTTCTTGGAGAAAATGTTACCCTTACAAAGAAATACACTGGTAAAGAACTTTGTGGCATTGAGTACGTACCACTTTTCGACTGTGTAAAACCAGATAAAAAGGCTTTCTTTGTCATTGCTGATAACTATGTAACTCTTACAGACGGTACTGGTATTGTTCACATTGCTCCTGCCTTTGGTGAGGATGACGCTAGAGTTGGTCGTGAAAACAACTTGCCTTTTGTACAGCTTGTTAATGAGCAAGGCTTATTTACTGAAGATTTCACTAGTCACTTCCCACAATATACCAACGTATTTGTAAAGGATGCTGACCCTGAAATTCTAAACTATTTAAAAGAAACGGGGCAACTCTTCAAATCTCTACCTCATACCCATAGCTATCCACATTGTTGGAGATGTGATACCCCACTTCTTTACTATGCACGTGACACTTGGTTTATCGAAATGACTAAAGTCCGTGATCAATTAGTTAAAAACAACAATACCGTAAACTGGATGCCACCATCTATTGGTGAAGGCCGCTTTGGTAACTTCCTAGAAGGTGTTATTGACTGGGGTCTTTCACGTTCTAGATATTGGGGTACGCCTCTTCCTATTTGGGAATGTAAATGTGGACATAAGCACCTTATCGGAAGTATTGAAGAACTAAAGAGTATGAGCTCTGATTGTCCAGATAATATAGAACTTCACAAGCCTTACATTGATCATGTTCATCTAAACTGTCCAAAATGCGGCGGTTCTATGACAAGGGTATCTGATGTAATTGACTGTTGGTATGATAGTGGTTCAATGCCTTTTGCACAATTACACTATCCTTTTGAAAACAAAGAAGTCTTTGAAGAAAACTTCCCAGCAGACTTTATCTCTGAGGCGGTTGACCAAACCCGTGGTTGGTTCTATACCTTAATGGCAATCTCTACACTTATTTTTGATAAGTCACCTTATAAAAATGTTATTGTTCTTGGCCACGTTGGTGACAAGGATGGGGTGAAAATGAGTAAGCATAAGGGTAACGTAGTGGATCCTTGGTCTGTGCTTGATGTACAAGGTGCTGATGCTGTTCGTTGGTATTTCTATTCTGGCTCTAGCCCATGGCTTCCAAGTCGTTTTGCCGCTGAAAATGTCAGCGAGTCACAACGTAAATTCATGGGCACCTTCTGGAATACCTATGCCTTCTACGTGCTTTATGCAAACATTGATAACTTCGACCCAACTTTGTAAGACCTAAAATATGATAACCTTAATATGATCGACAAATGGATTCTTTCAAGACTTCATACCCTTGTT